>JACQUT010000113.1 GCA_016267585.1 Cyanobacteria bacterium NC_groundwater_1444_Ag_S-0.65um_54_12 | reverse complement strand
GATTAAGGTTGTATAGAGATCGTATTTCGGGAGGTAATAGGTTGCCAAATATTGCTGGTGAGATGCTGGAAGGGGTGGCGTCACCCGTAGTCTTCGAGGAAGATGATGGAATTGTCGTTCCTCATGCTGTTGAACTTAGTTTTCATAACATCGAGGAACCAGGTGAAGAAATTGATCATTTCGAAGAAGCCGAAGAAGAAGAGTTGCCAGTAGTCGGTAAGAAAGTCAACGCTTCAGGTTCGCAAGTGCATACCGAGCAATCTGATGATTCCATCCGACTTTATTTGCAAGAGATTGGCCGTAAACGCTTGCTGACCCATGCCGAGGAGCTGGAACTGGCTCGTCGGATTTCCAATGGCGATGAATTGGCTAAACGTCAGCTAGTGAGTGCCAATTTGCGATTGGTAGTCTCGATAGCTCGTAAACACTTGGGTCGGGGGCTATCTTTCCTGGATCTGATTCAAGAGGGCAACATGGGGCTGATGCGAGCTGCCGAGAAGTACGATTATCGTAAAGGTTACAAGTTCAGTACTTATGCCACGTGGTGGATCCGGCAGGCTATTACGCGGGCGATCGCAGACCAGGGTCGCACAATTCGTGTTCCGGTACATATGGTCGAAACCATATCGCGAGTCAAGAAAACCATCCGGCTCATGAGCCAAAAACTAGGGCGCCAGCCTAATGAACAAGAGGTAGCTGCAGAGTTGCAGATTACTGTCGAGAAGCTGCGGGAGATCACCAAGGCAGATCGGGAACCTATTTCGCTAGAGACTCCAATCGGCAAGGATGATGATTCGCGGCTAGGGGATATCATAAAGGATCAATACACGGCATCACCTCCTGCTACCGTCATGAATCGAATGCTATCGGAAGACGTGAATCAGTTGCTGGAGAATCATCTTACCGAACGTGAATTATATGTAGTACGGCGGCGCTTCGGGTTAGATGGAGAAGCTCAGCGTACGTTAGAAGGTATCGGGCATGATATGGGTGTTACCCGAGAAAGAGTTCGTCAAATCGAAGCGAAAGCGCTGCAAAAGCTACGGGGAAGTATTCAAAAAGAGCAACTACGTGGCTATTTGAGTTAGATCGCGGATTTTTTCGACGTGCTAAGCCTGTGCTGTATCTTGATACAGCATTAACTCTGATCTGTTGCCAGGGCAGACGGATGAAGCGGAGCTCAGTTTCACTCACGCGGAAGTGGATCCCTTATTTGAGGGATTGGGGTACGTGATGAGCAACGAGTGTTAGAAGGTTCCCCTATGAGTAATTTGCGAGTACGTTTTGCTCCATCGCCTACCGGTTTTTTGCATATTGGCGGGGCACGCACTGCTTTGTTCAATTGGCTATTGGCGCGTCACTGGGGCGGGACTTTCATCCTTCGCATTGAGGATACCGATCAACTTCGCTCCGTACCAGCTTATACAGCAGCTATCCTTGATGCGCTGCGCTGGCTAGGGCTAGATTGGGATGAAGGACCAGAAGTCGGTGGTCCCTGTGGGCCGTACTACCAGACGCAAAGAATCGAGAGCTATCGGGTAGCTGCTGAGCGCTTGCTGTCTAAGGGTTTGGCTTATCATTGTTTTTGCCAGACTCGCGACAGAGCCCATCTTGCTGCTGCGCCAATTGGCAATGACGATACGGGCGAACCGGAAACCGAAATGCCAGAAAGAGCTGCTTGCCGTTGTAATTTGCTAGATCGCAATGAAGTACGACAGCACCAAGCTAAAAATAGCTATGCTATTCGCTTCAGAGCACCGCGCGAAGGTGAAACGCGGTTAACCGATCTAATCCACGGCTCCGTTATTTTTCGCAATCAGGAGATCGGCGATTTTATTATTCTAAGAGCTGACGGCATAGCCACCTATAATTTTGCGGCCACCCTGGATGATGCAGCTATGCAAGTGAGCCATGTCTTGCGTGGCGATGATCACCTCTCGAACACCCCCAAGCAAATCATGCTCTACCAGGCACTTGAGCTCCCCGTTCCTTTTTTTGGGCATTTGCCGATGATCCTTGGCCCCGACAAGAAGCGTCTTTCTAAGCGGCACGGAGCGGTGAGCATTCAGCAATTTCGTGAAGATGGTTACTTGCCCGAGGCATTGATTAACTATCTAGCTCGTCTAGGCTGGTCACACGGCGATCAGGAAGTCTTTTCGCGCGAAGAACTCGTGATATTGTTTGATCTAGGCGGAGTTGGGAAATCTCCTTGTGTCTTTGACTACGCCAAGCTCGAGTGGCTGAATGCCGAGTGGATGCGCCGTCTTGGTGCCTCTGAGATGAGTCGACGCGCCAGCATTTTATGGGAGCAGCGTAGTTGGTTAGACTGTCAGCAAGCTGCGTTACCACGCTTGGCGGCGATAACCACCATGCTTCTGGAACGTAGCAGAACATTGGTACAGCTAGCGGACAAGGCCAGGTATTTCTTCGATATCCCCTTAGAAAGGGATACTGCAGCAGAGACACAGCTACTGGTACCGGCTATTCGCCCCATTTTGATCGAACTGGCAGATCGACTGGAAGCGCTCACCGATTGGTCAGTGCCGGAAATTGAGAGGATATTTCGGGAACTGGCCGCTTGCCACGGCCGCAAGGCAGGCGACGTCATCCAGCCCGCTCGAGTGGCTTTGACTGGTGGTAAAGTGTCTCCTGGCATGTTCGAGGTGGTATGTTTGCTGGGGAGCCAACTAGCGGCAAGGAGATTGCGCCAGGCCGGTGAGCGGATCGCTCAGCCCGCAAAGGGTCGTTGATGAATAGTTAGCCGCCTGTGCTTTCCGGGTAAACAAGTTTTGTACGGCTTATTTACTAGGGGAAGTGGAAACCAGTGCGGTTTAGCTGGCTGTTAGTTCTGCTAATGGCAGTGACAAGCTGCTGGCGGTCTTGGCCTGCGGTTTTTCATCCTACTGCCAGCAACACTGCAGTATTGACCGGTGACGTGCGCTGGCAGGAGATTGGCGCACGCACGGCTCAGGCATTAACATCTGATATTGCCAGCGGGGCTACCATATCGTTGATTGATCCCTTGAGCGGTTACACGGTAGCAACTACCCTTACCGGCGCCAGCGGATCTTTTTCGTTGGCGATAGCTAGCTGGCGCCCCCAAGCTGATAAACCTTATCTGCTAGAGGCGCTCAAAGGACTTTCTAACGGCAGCGGTATCAATGGCGCAGGTGCCTCGGCAGCGCGCTTGCGCACCATGGTGAGACAGGTGAACGGCACCTGGATCAGTTTGACCGGGACACGAATTCAGATCAGCCGCAGCAGCACCGCCATTGCCACCATAGCTGACCTGAAAGGCTTGAATACCAGTCAGCTGCAAGAACTATCGAGCAAAATTTCCATAAGCGTTCCGGACAGCTTCAGTGGCACCGCAGCGGTTTCCCCAGAGGAATTCCAGTCAGTCTGGGATCTGGTGGATACGGCACTGGGGTTCGATCAAGATCCGATTCGCACGATTGGTCACGATTCGCGCAACGGAGCCTTCTTCTTGTTAGAACGCGGTCCGCTGGTGACGGATTTGTCGACCATGAGCGCTCCGGTAGGCGATATTATTACCCTTCATGGCAAGAACTTCGATGCGCTAGCCAGCAACCATGTGGTGCGTTTCAACGGAACGGCGGCCACTGTCGTGACGGTGGATGCGGCGCGCAAGCAGTTGCAAGTAACCGTGCCAGAAGGTGCCAGCACCGGCCCCTTGACTTTGCAGGTGGGATATATCAGCACCCTGGTATCGCCAGTATTCAAAGTGATCGTTCCCCTCACCGATATCACCACGGTGATTGGTACTACTTATCCGTCAGCCGGAACCCTGGCCACCAGCTGGCCCCTGGCCTACGCACACCGCGTAGCGGTGGATGGTAACGGCAACGTGCTCGTCGCGTCTTTCGGTCTCGGTACGGGTTTTGGCGGCCACATGGTGTACCGCATCAGTCCCGCTGGCATCATCAGCACGGTAGCGGGCAACGGTAGCGCGGGATTCTCTGGTGATGGCGGACCGGCTAGCAACGCGCAGCTCAATTGGCCCAGTGCGGCAATCGGAGATGGCGCTGGCAATCTTTATATCTCGGATTTGCAAAGCCGCCGGATCAGGAAGGTAGCTACCAGCGGTATCATCACCACGATTGCCGGCAACGGCAATTATGGTAACGGCGGCGATGGCGGCCCCGCTACCAGTGCCAGCCTCGCTAGCGTGGCAGATCTGGCGCTGGACAGTACGGGCAATCTCTACTTGGCAGACGTGGAAGCTTGCAGAGTACGCAAAGTAGCGGCCACCACCGGTATCATTTCGACGGTAGCTGGCACGTGGTGCGGATTCTCTGGCGATGGCGGGCTAGCCGTGAATGCGCGTTTGAGAGATCCTGCCGGTCTCGCGTTTGATAGCAGCGGTAATCTATACATTGCAGATAATGGCAATCATGTGATTCGCAAGGTTGATCCGGCAGGCAGCATCAGCACAGTGGCCGGTGATGGCAATTGTGGCTTCACGGGTGACGGCGGCCCGGCAACGGCGGCCAAGATCTGTTCACCGACTCAATTGGCAGTCGATGGCTCGGACAATCTTTATATCGCTCTGCCCCACTCCAGTAACCAGCGCATTCGCAAGGTAGATACCAGCGGCATCATTACCACCGTGGCCGGCGGTGGCTGGCCCTATGTGGAAGGCGGTGCAGCTACTACTAACTTTTTGGGGTATCCCATTGGTATAGCATGGAAAGCTGGAAATTTATTCATTGCGGATAGAGGACCCCAGGTCGTTCGCAAAGTAAATTCCGGTATCATGACTACGCTGGGTGGCAATGGATCGCTGGCTTACAGCGGCGCTGGCGGCCCGGCAGTGGCGGCACATCTCGGTCGGCCAGACAGCATTGCTAAAGACGGCGCAGGAAATTTTTATGTGGCTGACAATTTCAACAACTTGATCCGTAAAGTAAGCCCTGTCGGTATCATCACCACGGTAGCCGGTGGTGGCATAACTCCCGGAATTGTCGATGGTTACCTGGCTACCAATCTTCGACTGATAAATCCTAGAGGCGTATTGGCAGACAGTACCGGAAACTTCTATTTCGCCACCAGAGCTCAATTGGGCAAGGTTTCGCCAGGCGGAATCGTTACGCGCGTGGCAGGCTGTATTTGCGACACGAGCGGCTACTGGGGCGATGGCGGCCTCGCTACCAGCGCTGGAATCAATGACCCTGGTGGGGCGGCAATAGCCGCGGATGGCAGCATCTACCTGGCAGATACCTACAACCGCCGCATTCGCAAGATCGATACCAGCGGCATCATCAGCACGGTAGCGGGCAATGGATTGAGTGGCGATGGCGGACCGGCTATCAACGCGCAGCTCAATCTGCCCTACGGCGTCACGCTAGACGGCACTGGTAATCTCTACATTGCAGATACGTATAACTGTCGCATTCGCAAAGTAGACACCAACGGCATCATTACCACCGTGGCCGGTAGCGGTGTTTGGGGCTACTCGGGTGACGGCGGACCGGCTACCAACGCTAGATTACTTTTGCCCAGAGCAGCGGCAGTAGATGGCGCGGGCAATCTTTATATCGCAGATACTGGCAATCAGGTGATTCGCAAGGTTGATCCGGCAGGCATCATCACGACACTGGCCGGAAATGGCATTGCCAACTATGGCGGCGATGGCGGACTGGCGATTGCCGCTCAGTTGTATTCGCCAGCTGGTCTGTTATGGGACGGCAGCGGTCTCTATATCGCCGACCTGGATAATCACCGCATCCGTAAAGTTTACTAGCAAGGGCTCCCGCAGCTCGCACAAGAAAGCCTCCCGGTCATCAAAATGGGGGGCGTGACCGAGAGGCTTGGGGGAGGGTGGGGTGGGG
>JACQUT010000115.1 GCA_016267585.1 Cyanobacteria bacterium NC_groundwater_1444_Ag_S-0.65um_54_12 | reverse complement strand
TGGCAGACCTGAGCAATTAGCGCCGGATCCCCATAAACGCGCAAACTTCGGGGCTTGACTGCCCGCGAAGCGGTGTCCAGAACCCGGCCCACAGTGGCCTACGGACAGTGACCTGGGGGTTTCCGGTCCTGGAATCCGACCCAGGGTGGGGTTTGGGGCCATACGGGCACCGCCCAACCTACCTGTTCGCCTGATTCAGAGGCTTAGCGCCGGATCAAGGTTGCCATGTCAGTGGATTGCCGGGTCAATCGTCAGGGTAGAAGATCGAAAATGAGCAACCGTTCGATATGGTGGCTGGCGATGATGCTAGTCGCGAGCTGCCACCCAAACCAGGTGAACGATCTAGCGGCACCCTTGCCACAGTTTGGCGTTATGCTTGGTAAGGCCAGCGTTACGCTCGTTCTTCCGCCACCTGGCGAGCGCTCATACGCTCATGCCAGCGAACGGCAATTACTGGCAGCACCAAGCGCTACCAGTTATCGCATCACTATTCGTGGTGCCGACCTGGCTACAGCGATTGAAACCATGGTAGCAGACGCTGCCACTGCCGCCACCATCGAGATTGCCAACGTACCACCAGGCAGCCAGCGGCTTTTTACCGTACAGGCCTTGACTGCCAGTGGACAAGTTATACCAGGCGCTAGCTGGCTAGCAGTCGCGCCAATCTTGTCAGCACACAATGAAGTCGTGCTCTCTCCAGGCAGTACGGCGGTAGGGCAGGTCTGGGCACGCTGGCTCGACACCGGGCAAGGAGCGCTGGCCGCGAAGCATGACCCCGACGCTGTGTTACGCCGCCTCACCGTCATCAAGCGCGACCTCGGATTGCCACATTTTGCGCTGCTCGACGCTGACAGGTGGGCTGATGCCGTGCAAGCCGCCTCTGGATCGCTAGAAGTAACCACCACCGGATTAAGCATCGCTCCGGCAGCCGTCAATGTCACGTTACGCGGTGTACCAGACGAAACTTTCGCTAAAATATGGGTAGACGACCCCATCTCGCCACGGCAGAGCGGTCTTTCGCCGAATTCTAGCCAAACTTCCGGGCTTTATCAGGTAGCTCCACTGCTGCCGGGCAACTGGATTATTTGGGCAGCGGTGCCGGGCCTGGGAATTGCCAGTAAATCACTGCTGGTCGCTGCTGGCGCTACCGCTGATGTGACATTAGATTTTCCCGGTTGGGAAGCCGGACCTGCACTGCCCAAAGCCTTGGGCAATGCAGCAGTGGTGACTGATGGCCGCTTTGTTTACGTGATCGGTGGCGTTCTGCGTGGTGGTTCGGCTAGCTCGGCGTGCTGGAAGCTAGATACCGGAGCACCAACGCCTAGCTGGGAGGCCTTGCCGGAACTGCCGCTGGCGCGTGAAGGCGCCGTAGCCGCGATTGTGAGCGGGAAGCTTTACGTGGCTGGCGGACGAAGTGGCTTTTCCTACTTGACGACTGTCGCTGCTATCGATCTGGCGAACCCGGTTAATTGGCAAAGCATCCCGGCCCCGCCACTGCCGACTAGCTTTGCCTATTCCGCACAGAGCGACATGATCGGAGCCCTGGTGGAGGGAACCACCTTCAACCTCTTGTGGTCGATCTTTGATGAGCATGAGTTCCCGCCATTCGCACAGGGGCACGTTCAGCGTTACGATCCGGCAGGATCGGTATGGCTCACCGATCCTGCTAATTTTCCACCACCCCGCACGACCAGGCGCCGGGCAGGATTTGGCTTGTTCAACAACTACTTGGTAATTGCGGGGGGCGATCGCCAGGAAGTCCAGGAAGGGAACGCATTCGCTACTGATACGCTGCAGGCGTTAGCAATCGTCGAGACTTTCAATCTGCTCACGCGCCGCTGGTCTTCCTGGCCTGATCTACTTACCCCGCGCTCCGAGTTGACCATTTCCCCTGGTGGCAATTATCTCTATGCGGCAGGCGGAGTGGATGCGCAAGATCATGCCTTGACCACGGTCGAACGTTATGATCCCGCCAGGGGAGACTGGTCTGCTGCACCGCCCTTGCGCGTCGCGCGATCGGCCTTCGGTTTGGTGGAGGCGAGCGGCAAGCTCTGGGCGATTGGCGGTTCACCATCACGCCAGCTCAACCGGCTCCAAACATCGGCGTTAGCCCTTTCCGAGGTAGAAACCCTTACCTTGGAGATTATTCGATGAAGCGATCGCCCAAACCATTCCTCTTGTCATTCCTCTTGGTGCTGCTCTTGAATGGTTGCCCGAACCCGACCAAACCTTTGGTTACCAGACGTACTGAACCGGTACCGGTGGGTAGCCTGGCTAACCAAAGTTCGCTTGCCTCTCCCCACCCGGCTGAACCTGCCAGGCCGCCAGGTAATGAATCAGGAAATCCCACTACCGGAGACATCTCCGGTGAGCTAGCAGTCAGCGTGACGGATTTTCCCTTGCCTTCGCCCTCGGCCCGAGTGGGAGAGCCGGCGGTAGCCATTCAAATGATGGTTCCCGGCACGAGGCACTATACCCGATGAAACTACCGCAATGGGCCATGGTTACTTTGCTAGCGAGCCTGCTAGCAGCCTGTCAACCACCCCGACCGGTCACTGCTGTTTCTGAAACTGGCAATTGGCCAGACCATCTTGCCCTGGCCCGCAGCGGAAGGCTCGAAATTGCCATACGACCTGCACGCCAGCTTCAAACGCTCCCTGGTATCGTGGCACGGGTAAGCTTCACGTTAACGGGAGAAAATTTACCGCAATTACCACCACTCGATATCTGGCGTTCGCAGTTTCAGGACAACCAGGCAGTTGCCTACTGGAATAGCCTGTTGCCAGGCCCCGTGCACATTGCCGTCGCCTTGCTCGATCGAGACGAGCGCAAGCTAGGTACCGCCGCTGGCGCTACAGTGATCGAAACTGGCAAGACTGCCAGACTGGAACTGACCCTGACTGCACAGACCGGTGCAGCGGCCATAGCAATAAATCCCACTGCCTGGGGTGAGCCGCCTGCCAGCGTAAGCCTGGCTTTTACGGCAGTTTCACCTTATTCCTGGCAGCCGGCGCCACCAATGGCGATCGCCCGGGCCGGTCATTCTGCGGTAATGGTACGAGGTGAACTTTTCGTGGTGGGCGGTGACTTCAATGACGAGATCGAACGCTTCGATCCACTGACGCGGAGCTGGTTGCCGCAGTTCTTGCCTAATAATCCGGCGATCGCACATCCCATCGCCGCAGCTGGCGTATTGCGAGAGCAAATATTAGTGGTGGGGCGAGATCAAGAATTCAGCAACCAAATTGAAATAACTGCTCCCTACTTCATAAATCCTTTTGCTTTACCAAGCCTGACCGTGAGCGAGGCTCCCTCATCCAACATTTCCGGCAATCGGCATCTTACGGATCTGCTGACCCCCAGAACAGCCGTGGGAGTAGCTTCGGACCAGGACCAGCTTTATGTCCTGGGTGGAGTGAGTCGGCGCGTTCCCAGCCGAGGCCTGGCTTATGTCTTCGTCACCTTTGACTTGTTAGAAGTATTGTCTGGCCAGACCAGTCAATGGAGCCGAAAAGCGAACATGCCTACCGCCCGGGGCAGCCTGGGCACCGCTTTCCTGGCGGGTAAACTATATGCGGCAGGCGGCTTCCTTTATCTCGGCAATAGCGCCACTGATCCGGTACTGGGTACGACTAATGGCGTGAGTGCCGAGAGTGCACGCATGGAACCCCTGGCTACCTTGGAGGCTTATGATCCCAAGACTGATACCTGGACTTCGCTCGCCAGCATGCCGACTCCGCGCCGTTCCTTGGCACTGGTGGCGTCCGCTGGCCGGCTCTGGGCATTAGGCGGCGTGGCTGCCGATGGTCGAGTGCTGGCTACCGTGGAGTCCTATGATCCGCTCATGAATACCTGGCGCTCGGAGCCACCCATGCTGCAAGCGCGGGCACTGCTTGCTGCCGTCCGGTTAACCGATGGCAGTATCTTGGCTATCGGTGGTCTGGGTTCGGATGGGCGCCCCTTGCGAAATGTCGATGCCTTCAATATCGAGGCACTATCCCAATGAGTTCCCACCGACGCCAGCGAACGAAACAGGTGAGTTTCTGATGAGCAGATCTGCCAGATGGCTGCGCAGCGATTCAGGCCAGAGGACCGATCGCGCTAGCTACCATTCTTTTCCGTCGTCAGTGTTAGCCGC
>JACQUT010000109.1 GCA_016267585.1 Cyanobacteria bacterium NC_groundwater_1444_Ag_S-0.65um_54_12 | reverse complement strand
GGGCAGGATTGAAGAAGTGCAGCCCGCCCACCTTGGCGGGCCGGCCCGTGACCCGGCCCAACTCCGTGATCGAGAGCGCGCTGGTGTTCGAAGCGATGATGGCCGAGGGGGGAAGTACCCGATCAAGTTCGGCGAAAACTTGCTTTTTGCTTTCCATGCGCTCGGTAATGGCTTCGATGACCAGATCACAGTCCCGAAAATCGTCATAGCTCAGGGTGCCGCTGATCAGCGCTTTTTTTTGTTCAGCTTCATTTACGGAGAGCTTTCCCTTTTTGACGCGCCGGTCATATACTTCGTAGGCAGCGCGCAGCCCTTTATCCACTAGCGTTTGATCGAGGTCCTTGATGACGACGGGCAGGCCGGCCGCTGATATGACCTGGGCAATGCCGCCGCCCATGGCCCCGCCCCCTACTATCCCGACCTTGAAAATGGAAAGCGGTGTCGCGCGAGTTGTCTCTGAACTGATCTCAACTGCCACTGCTGCCTCCTTACCTTTCTCCTTTGCTTGAAACTACCACGGAAACTATCTCAAGCTGTCCGCTCGAATATCATGGCTATACCTTGGCCGCCACCGATGCAGAGACTGGCCACGCCGTAGCGCCCGTTGCGCCTTGCCAGTTCCCGGCTCAGCGTGAGAGCCAACCGCGCACCTGATGCGCCTACGGGGTGGCCGATGGCGATCGCCCCGCCGTTGACATTGGTCTTGGCGCGATCGTTGCCCAGCTGGCGTTCTACTGCCAGACACTGGGCAGCAAAAGCCTCGTTGATCTCCAGAAGATCTAGCTGATCGAGGGTCAGCCCGGCACGCTTGAGCGCTTTGGGAATGGCATGAGCTGGCGCTATGCCCATTCGCTCGGGCGCGACTCCATGCACTGCGTAAGCTACCAGTCGCGAAAGCGGACGCAATCCCAACTCTTCCACTTTCTTGGCGCTCGCCACCAGCAGAGCGACTGCTCCATCGCTGATCCCGCAGGAATTACCCGGTGTCACGGTGCCGTTCTCTTTGAAAATGGTCGGGTAATTGGCGAGCATTTGCGTCGTCAGTGCGGCGGCTGGTCCTTCGTCACTGGCAACCGTCTCTGGTGGCAACGGATTGCCGGCTGGTCCACGTTTCGGCACAGCTACCGGCATTATTTCGTCTTTGAACTTGCCCTCGCGCATTGCTCTGAAGGCGCGTTTGTGGCTTTCTACCGCAAATTTGTCCTGCTCTTCCCGGCTGATGCCAAATTCGGCGGCCAAATTCTCGGCAGTTCTCCCCATGATCTGGCCGCAGTTAGGATCAGTAAGACCCTCCCACAAACTGTCGATCAAAGCAGAATGGCGCAAGCGCTTCCCGAAACGTAGATCACGATTGACATAAGGCGCGGAGCTCATAGAATCCGTTCCGCCTACCAAAAAGAGATCGCCATCGCCGCTCTGTATAGCCTGATAGGCTGCTACCAGCGCTTGCAGCCCGGAACCGCAGTTGCGATGAACGGTGTAGCCGCAAACCTCATGGGGCAGACCGGCCAGCAGGCTGATCACTCTGGCAATATTGGGTGCATCCGAGCCCTGAACACAGCAGCCGAACAACACCTCGGCAATTTGCGCCGGGGGCACCGCGGTGCGAGCTAACAGATTGCCGACCACTATTTTGCCGAGCTCTTGAGCGGTGAGATCCTTGAAAGCGCCGCCCAGATTGCCAAAAGGGGTACGGATGCCATCAATCAAGAAGACGTCTTTCACTGAACAGTACCTTTCTGCTGAGCAGTACGAGACGAAGAACCTGCCGCCTGCAGCAGCATGTCACCCATGGCCTCGATTTTCTCCAAAGTCAGCTCGCTGGACAGACCGAGCAGCGAAGTGAGGTTCAGCGTGAACCCTATCGCCAGAAAATTCCAGGCCAGTGCTCCGACCTCGAGGCTAAGATCTATTTGTCCGGCGGTTTGCCCTTGCCTGACAATGTCCGCTAAAAAGGCGACGTAGGTAGAAAAATTTGCGCGTAACAACTGGCGGATCTCGGCATCATCAACCTCGGAAAGGGCCTGGAATTGCACCTTGAGCAGTTCGGGCCGGCTGCTGACCACCTCGAACTGATTGCGGGCTATCCGGCGCAAGAGCGATACCGCATCAGGCTCTTGGGCTGCCATCTCTTGCCAGCTGCGCAGGGTAAGCTCTCCCACCCGTGCCAGGATGTCGAGAAAGAGCTGCTTCTTCGATGCGAAGTACTTGTATACGGTCGGTTCGGAAGTTCCAGCTTCTTTGGCAATTTCCGCCATGCCGGCCACGCGATAATTGGTGCGCGCGAACACCTTGGTGGCAGAGCGCAGGATCTGGGCCCGGCGTTCATCGGCATGCAGCCGCTCGCGCGAATTGCCAGTCGAGCCGGCGGTAGATTGTCCTGCGGGAGTCTGCAAAGTGGGCTACCTTCTCTGGACCGGGACCCTTGGTTAGTGAGTACTCACTAACTAGTTCTACTATCCCTCCAGTGTACATAATCTGTCAAGATACCCTTAGCTAGCAACCCGCTATAAGGCTGGTAATCAGTCTGGTTTTAGCGGCAAGCAAACCGGCGCATTTTCAATACTGTACTTTGCGGATCCGGTGGTTGTCGGTATCGGCGATGTAAATATTGCCCGCACCGTCCAGCGCTATCCCATAAGCATCGTTGATCTGAGCGTCGGGAGCCGGTCCGCCATCGCCAGTGAAGCCCATCATGCCGCTGACGTCAACCACCGCCGTGATAATGCCAGAAATAGCATCTACCTTGCGAATCTGCCGATTGTCCGAATCAGCGATATACAGGTTGCCG
>JACQUT010000031.1 GCA_016267585.1 Cyanobacteria bacterium NC_groundwater_1444_Ag_S-0.65um_54_12 | reverse complement strand
TGGGTAAAGCCTCGTTATTCGGCTGAACGGTTTCTAATGGTGGCAAGTAAGTCGTGCCACGCGTTTTCTGCTTGGGCGACGCTTTCTTACTTGACTGGCCAGTTTCCTTGTTTGTTAAACTGGGATTTCCCCGGCCAACCAGTGCTCGACGGTTAATTAACCCCCGGAGTTTTTGCTGTAATTCCTCGAACATGAAAAACCTTGCGAACCCAACTCTTTCTACCCTGACAGCAGAAAATTGAAAGAACTTATCGTTCCAGGCTTTATCATTATCTTACCGCAGCTATTTTCTTCCTTCCTGGTTTCTTCTCCCAAATTGCAAGGCAAACAAGACCACCTGGGCAAAGGATTTATGGAAAGATAGCTAGGTTCTGGCAGTGGGTTGAAAGCCCGCAAGATAATACTCTGCCCATCACCGGCTGGCAGCAGCGCGCTGATGGCGGCAGCATTCTGGCTTGTCAGCAGCGGTTCAGGCCACTGATAGCCCCTGGCCACTGGTAAGCGATAACCGCCGGTGGAACGATAACGTATCTGGTGCCGCATGTGATCTAGATCGGCTAAAGCTTCCCACCAAGCCTGGCGCCCGGCAGGAGCCGGTGAAACGAAACGTATGGCAAAGCGAAAGCTATGGGGACCCAGCATCTGGGCTTCCCGAGTGGGCAATGCCGGGCCAGCCCCACCACCACGCGTTCGCAGATCTTCACGGGAAAGCCAACCCACGCACCGGAGCAAGGTGACAGCAATTACTGCACCAGCGTCAAGCGCTTCAGCTTCAGGCAATCCCGGTGCCAAAATCTGCGTAGCTAGATGCGTGCCTTCCACTGCAATGAAACCTTGGTGCGGGAAAGTAGGAGGTAGCGCTTCATTGCCTGGTGGCACTGGCAAATTACCCAAGCCACGACTCGCTTGCCGTGTCATGACTCCGAATGCCGTCTCGGAAACGATTTGGTTGGCTTGTTCGATACCGGTGCCTAGCAGGATTCGCAAGCGATGATCTTTTGCCTGATTGTCTAAATATATCTCGCCTTCGATAAAGCGCTTTCCGGCACCTAACTTCAAGATCGTTCGGCAACGCAGCGGTACCAGCCCTGAAGAGCGCTTTTGCCGATCTGGCGTCAGTTCTGCTGGGACATCCAGCACATATACCAGTTCTATACTGGCGTGCACTGGCGTCACTTCAAGGCAGCGCCAGCTTTGTAAACGCGATTGACAAAGGCGATCGTCCGCTGGCGGAGAGAAAGTATACTCATCGCCTGCATCACCACTATCCGCAAAGCGTAACAATTCTTTGACTACCGTGCCGGTTTCTTTTTGCACCAATCGGAGTTGTTCGTCGCAGATTTCCAGACGCAAACAGGCATTCTCCCAGAAATTATCACCCCAGCTGATATCTGCCGGTGCAGTGGCCAGATATCCAGGGCCAGTGGCGAGCTGGTAGTAAGCAAGACCAAAGGGAGCCAGACGCTCCAGATAAGCAAATAATCGACAATGCCAAACCGGCTGTTGCTCGGGGAAGCGATCTATTTCGGCGTAAAATTCCTCGCCAGCAATGGCTTCCATGAAGCTGCTCGGCACACCGATCAATTGTACTTTCGGCGGCAAACCAGCTACCGTAGCCATCTCGGTTACCTGGTCCGTAAGCATGGGGTCTGACCTGGGAACTTCCAAGATCAATTCGACCCAGCCACTCCGCTCCCAGCCACTGGGATTGAAAATCAATACGCCTGGTCTTGCTTGGCATGGCGCGAAGCTATCTAGCGCACTATCGGCTAATTCATTGCCTAACTGACGGGCCTGTGAGAAGCGAACCATCATTTCCTGGTGCACTTCATCGATCGAACAGCCACAAATACTGTCATGGGGATGGTTTTTGAGGATCAACTCCCATCCCTGCCGCCAAAAACCCTGTCCCATCGGGAACCCACTTAGCAACCGTAATGCCATGAGCGGTTCCACGACACGTTCCCAAAGATCCTGAACTTCAGCATTGGCCTGTTTCAGGTGCATCCTGGTCGAAGCCACATCTGGTAAGAGGTACGCGCTTCCCGGACTACGCAATTCACCTGTCACCAACGGCAAACTACTATTGTCACAAGTAGTTGGCGGCAGAGCTTCCTCGATGCGGCCCAGACGAGCACCCACCTCGCGTACTCGGTCAGGCAATTCACTGTTAGGGCACAGGTGATCGCAGCCAACAAGTAGCAAGTAGGGTCCAGCAGTGACGTGGGCAGCCAAAAATTCAGCATGGCGTTGCTTTCGCTCCGTGGCGGAAAGCGGCAGCCAGAGATGAATATTACAATAACCGGTTGGTAAAAAGATGGTAAAAATACCATCATTCGAAAGATCTTGCCACCAAAAATGCTCGGCTGGCGGATCAACTCCCCGCCATACTATGGCATGCTCCATGCCAAAGCCGCGAAGCAACTGGGGCATTTGGGCGATATGTCCAAACATATCGGGCAAGTAACCCAGGGCCTTCCCGGCACCTAGTCGCCGCATGCGCGCTTGGCCAAATAGCAGATTCCGAATGAGTGCCTCGCCTGATACCAGGAATTCATCCGGCAACACATACCAGGGACCGATACCCAGCCGTCCCTTTTTTATCAGCTGACGGATCAGTGGCTCTTGTTCGGGGCAGATTTCCAAATAATCATCCAGCATGATGGTTTGCCCATCACAGAGAAAATAAGGGAGCACCGCTTTTTCCAAGAGGTCAAAAATTTTTTCCATTGCTGCCACCAGACGCAGACGGTAGCTTTGGAATGGTCTATACCATTCCCGATCCCAGTGGGTATGTGGAACGACGATTACTTCAGCCATGCCAGTGCCTCTGAAATATCCTGGTTTGCGTCGACGGGTGCGTTAGCTTCTTGATTTGGTGGGCTTAAACAATTGTCGCAGCATGAAAGGCAAAATTCCACCGTGCCGGTAGTATTCAGCCTCGATGGGCGTATCGATGCGAACGGTGAGCGGCACGGTAAGGGTATCGCCATTGTTACGGTAAATTACCAGCGATAATGTTTGCTGCGGAGTGAGCAGTGGACGAATGCCGAGCAAATCGTAAGTTTCAGTACCAGAAAGACCAAGTG
>JACQUT010000104.1 GCA_016267585.1 Cyanobacteria bacterium NC_groundwater_1444_Ag_S-0.65um_54_12 | reverse complement strand
GCTCGATCCTTGGCAAGTCGAGATGAAATAGCGGCTGCGCTTTTTCCAGCGATACTCCTTCCGTCAAGCAGCGATCGAGAGTATCGGCATGGCCATCGATTACCAACAATTGGCGGTGCAGGTTAATTGCCATATCGTGGTAGGATCTGGTGGTTCTGGTCATGTAAGGTCGCTTTCTGGTAATGGAACTTCCACTTCAGCTGGCCAAAAAACTCGCGCCGCTCTTACGAACGCAGCGAGCGGAAGTAGGCTTGGCTTTTCATCATCTCACAACTCGCCAATCATGGGCGCACAACGACCGTTGCTTTCCGCTGAGCGATTTGCTGCGCTTGCTCATTGCCATGGCAGCCTACCAGACAGCGGAACGGGGAAATTTGCCACTCGCCAAAGCAATCACAATTGCTAGCTCGCCACTTACCGTGCGTGAACTAATCCGGCGCACGTTAGCTGGCAACGATCAACAGGCAAAATCCCTGCTACTCGAACAAATCGGTTACCGTGCCCTGAACTTGGCATTGGAGTACTGGGGACTCACCTATACCCGAGTACCACGCCGCATTGCTGGCAAGACTGTCCCGATCACCACTCCCAGCGAAATGGTAATTCTCTTGAGCAAGTTACTAGAACCGAGTGGTTTGCAAACACGTCATGCCCACGAGCTGCTATCCTTTCTACGCCTCGAACCCTGCCCTGCCTATTTGCAAAAACTCGCCAGCGCGTGGGATCCGGCCTGCATCGTAGCCAGTACTCCCGGAATCCATCATCTGGCTTATCTAGTAGCGGGCAAAGCCAGCTTGGTGCTCGTGATACTTACAGCGGGCGAAATAACTAGCGCCACGATGGCGAAGATTGCCCAAAGCATTCTCGACTACTATGCCGATATCGAGCAAAACCTTGACCGGATACAAGCGGTACTGGCAACAGAAAAATTGCGCCATGCTCCGGATCAACGATTAGTAGCCTGGGAAGTAACGCCTACCTGGGAAGCTGGCAAGATCGCATTACAAGGCTTCACTTCCGTGGCCGGCTGGCAAGACATATTCCACCGCTGTCAATCAGGTTGCGCGGTAACCGTAGTCGATCAAGTTCGCAGCTGGCACGCGGAGCCGAATTGGGCCATCGTGTCACCAGCGCTGACGCATTTACGGAAAGGTCCTTCGCATGCTGCAGAGCTGGTAAGCCAGCTTACTATGGGTTCCATATTGGATGTACTAGATACTGGAGCGGAATGGTGGTTCGTGCGAGCACATGATGGCACCTTGGCCTGGGTGCGGAGCAGCCATTTACGGTTAGCTAGCAGCGGGGAAGCCGAACATTGGTGTAACCGCGATCAGTTGCTAGTATTGCCACCGCTCGTTACCTTGCCATGCGGTAATGCCGGCACCATTACGCTTTCAGCTGGCAGCCGGCTCTGGTATCTAGCAACTGATAAAGAAAATCTGGTCAGTTGCACTCCCGACCAAGCAGAAGTACGTCTGCCAGCTAGCAGCTGTAGACTAGTAGCCGGTTCACAACACCAGACAACTGCTTGGTCGTCAGCTCGCGAGCTGATTGATCTGGCATTGCGCTTTTTGGGTATCCCTTATCTCTGGGGCGGCGCCTCTGGCTGGGGAATCGACTGTAGCGGACTCACGCAGCTGGTTTTCGCCCTGATCGGCATTCGATTGCCGCGGGATTCCGATCAGCAGCTGGCATTGGCGCGCGAGCATTGTTACCTTTCTGCGCTGTCTGAACTGCTGCCGGCTGACTTGGTCTTTTTCCCTGGTCATGTGGGAATCTATCTAGGCAATGGCGCGTTCCTGCATGCTTCGGCTGCTAACGGGTATGTCACGATAAATACGCTAACCACTGGTACGCCAGGTTACTCTCCCGGTTTAGCTGAGCGTTTAATTGGCGGTGGACGCTTGCTAGAATTGGCGCAAGAAGCTCTCCTATGATGCGTCACTCCTTCCTGGGCATTAGCTTGCTGCTTTTGCTAGCTACCGCTGCTCTGGCTAAAGAAACCTGGCTAACCACCCCAGCCTTGAGGATATTGGCAGCGTCAGATCTACGCTATGCCTTACCAGAGCTCCTTGAAGTCTATGAAGCCACCGCGCAGATCCCGGTTTCGGTAGTTTATGGTTCCTCTGGTAAGTTCTTCGCCCAGCTGATGAACGGTCTGCCTGCCGATATCTTTTTTTCGGCCGATTCGCAGTATCCCTACCGCCTGGAAAAGACAGGAATGGCCATGCCGGGCAGCCGTTTCACCTATGCAGTAGGCCAGCTAGCCCTGTGCTCAGCCAATACCGCAACTATTGACGTTACGAAAGGAATGGCGGTCCTGAGTGAATCGAAAGTCACCAAAATAGCCATCGCTAACCCGCAACATGCACCCTATGGAAAAGCTGCGCTAGAGGCGCTTCATTACTATCAGCTCTACCCGCAAGTGAAAGAACGTCTGGTTTTTGGCGAGAGTGTCTTGCAAGCTTTTCAATATCTGGCCAGTGGTGCAGCCCCGGTAGGCATAGTTGCTTTTTCCCTGTTGTCCACCGCGAGGATTCCACGCGATCGTAGCTGGCTAATACCGCAGAAGGCCTACCGTCCGATTCTTCAAGAAGTTTTGATTCTAAAGAGCGTCAAACAACCATTAGTGGCAAAAAATTTCCTCGGCTTCGTCAAGAGTAGGCACGGCAAGCAGATCCTGGCGCGCCATGGATTCGGCGTGCAACTGGCTTCACCCACTCTCCCCGGTGCTTCGC
>JACQUT010000119.1 GCA_016267585.1 Cyanobacteria bacterium NC_groundwater_1444_Ag_S-0.65um_54_12 | reverse complement strand
GGCCAGCCATGCAATGACCACGTTCGCAAAGACACCAGCAACAACGACGATCGCCCTTTGCCACAAAGGCCGGTTACGCAAAAACCTTCGCGGATCGAGCGGTGGCTCACGGCTAGCATCCGCTGCCGAGCGCTCTGGCTCCGCTGCGGGCTCCGTTGTCCGCTGATCATCGGCAAAGGCGCAGTAGCCACCCAGCGGCAAGAGATTCAAGCGATACTGGGTTTCATCTTTCTTGAACGACCAGAGCGCAGGTCCAAAGCCTAAAGCGAATTGCTTCACCGGAATGCGCAAGCTTTTGGCAGCTAAAAAATGCCCTGCTTCATGGAAAAAAATGAGCACCGCCAGCAGAGCGATGATACCAACTATTGGCAAAGAGCCACCGAACGGTGCAGCCGCGAGAGCAAGCATATGATATTACAATTGATATAAAAAGCCGATTGCGCAGTAAGCAATTGCAACATGATAACAGCGAGCCTCTACCCAGACTTCCATGCCATCAAGGCAATCCAGACCCAATATACCACGATCCCGCCTACCAGAATTTGTAACGCACCCAAGTTCCAGACTTGTCGCCAGCGGGGTGCTTGGTAATTAGGGCGAGCGTTATAACGCTTCAAGAGTTCCTGGCCGGCCCGGATTCCGCTTTGTAACTGTTGCCGGGTACTGTTCCTGGTAGTAAAAAAACGCTGCATAGCCCATCCTAGACGCTTCCATGTGAAAAACAGCAAGACTAGCAGAAACCCCAGCAAGATAGGGGTCTCGACCAGGCGTGGTAAGGCTAGCTGAGAGGTCAAAACCACAGCGGCCAGATTGGTGCCGCAGCGGGGATGTTCACGCGGTTGCTGCGCTACTTGCTCGAAATGCAACGGTTTCCCCTTTTCGATAGCGTGAACGACTTGGTGCTCCGCGGCATGGATCCCGGCCAGTGGCGTAAAGCGCAGAGCGGTAAGAAAGATGATAATTGCCAGTAAAAGGCCTGACTCTGAATCGAGAATCACGAATTTTCGAGCAGCTAAAGCGACCAGGCTGCTGGCGAGCAAGTTCAATCCCATCAGCAAAGCTCCGGTCAGCACCAGGCTCAGATCACCAGCACCGCCGCGATAATGACCAGTCGATAGGTATACCCCCAAGGGAGTAGCCAGGCCACCAATCGTTGCCGGGCGAAGATCGGCTTGCAGTGCCACCAGAAGATCGGTGCGCGAAACGATGCCTATCAGGACGCCCTGCGGATCTGTCACGGCCAAGAACGGAAGATCGGCCTCGCATACTCGTTCCCAGGCAGTTTCGATCGTCTCGTAGCCAGCAGCCAGGATCCGTGGTTCAACCGTCATCAACTCGCTGGTCAGCGGCAGTTCCTGTCCCGGAATCAGCACTGACAGTTCACGCTCACCCAGGTAGCCGAGCACCCGGTTTGCCGAAACCACGGGCAAAGCCCCTAGACCACTGCCACGCAGGGTATGGATCGCCGTGGAAAGTTCATCAGTGCTGTCAACCGGCTGGATGGGCCTTACCAGATCGAGCAAGCAAGAACGCATTGTGGTACATTGTACCGCTATAATGAGCAGATTCATCAGGCATGATCGCCTGGCAGCTCGGGTAGCTTCGCGATCCTTGCGTCATGCTATTGATTCATGACTTAGTAAAACATTACCGGATGGGTGAGCAGATCATCACTGCCATCGCTGGTGTTTCTTTGACAATTCAAGAGGGTGAGTTCTTTGCCATAATGGGTGCTAGTGGCTCAGGGAAATCTACCCTCTTGAATATTATCGGCTGTCTCGATCGCCCCACTGCTGGCAAAGTGGAGCTGGATGGCCGAGATTTGTCGCAATGCGATGACGCGACACTGGCACGGGTCCGCAATCAGAAAATCGGCTTTGTCTTTCAGCAGTTCAATCTGCTACCGCGCTTCAGCGCACTAGAAAATGTCGAGCTGCCGTTGATCTATGCCGGCAGCAAACCCCAGCAAAGAAAACTGCAAGCGCTAGCAGTCCTGGAGCGGGTAGGCTTGAGTGAGCGAACGCATCATAAGCCAAGCGAGCTATCAGGTGGCCAGCAGCAACGGGTAGCCATCGCTCGTGCCATAGTAAATCGGCCTCGGTTGCTGCTGGCTGACGAGCCGACGGGTGCTCTGGATTCGCGGACCAGTACCGAGATCATGGATTTGTTTACCGAACTGGGCGCCCAAGGCATGGCCATCGTGATGGTAACTCACGATCCCGAGGTTGCCACCTATGCTCACAAGATCATACGGTTGCGCGATGGCCGAATTTTGAGCGGAACGCCGGCACGGCAATGATGACTATAGCGGAGCTCAATTGCTTTCACCCACTCTCCCCCGGCGCTTCGCGCCGCAGGGGATCCCCTCTCTGGGTGAAAGCAATTGAGCTCCGCTTGCTAGCAGGCAGTCTCTGGGTGCTGGCTGGCGTGGTCTGGCCCTTACCCGCCGGCGCTACACCCCAACCATTGACCCTGGCGCAAGCGATCGAACTCGTGAGTGCTAACCATCCGAATAGTCAAGCAGTAGAACTCCAGGCACGGCAAGCCGCCCTGGCACTGGCGGATGCTCGAGCCCAGCGCTGGCAGTTGAGCGCTGATCTTGCGGCGCAAACCCTGTATTCCCGTTCGGGTATTACCGGCAATGTCCAAGCCAACAGTGACCTGAGCCAGCCACTGGCTAACGGTACCATCGGCCTTAGCATTCCCTTGTTCGACGGGTTCAAGCTGGCGCACTCCATAGCTGCGACCGAGCGTAACTGGGAAGTGAGCCAAGCGCAGCGAAAAGTTACTTTGGCTGATTTGCGCTGGCAAGTGACGCACGCTTTTTGGAAGCTGCGCGAAGCCGAGCTACTGGAAGAAAGCCAGCGGCAAACTCTGGTCCAAACCGAACAAATCCAGCGCTTTGCCAAGGCCGCGGCGGCAGCCGGCCGTAAGTCCCCGAACGAAGTCGATCAAGCCGCGGCGGCGGTGCTGGCAGCGCAATCCGAGCGCTTGCTCTCTGCGGGCAAAACTGCTCAAGCTCGCCTGGATCTGGCGAGCTTGCTGGGATCCACGTCAGCAGATCTGGTAATCGTGGGCGATCCGGCACAATTGCCACCAAACACCGCAAGGCTCGAGAACAGCGTTTCCACCGCCAGAGTCGCTGTTTCGGATCGACAACCAGCCGTTGCAATAGCCCGGGCACGTCTGGCAGAGGCTGCCAGCCGCTATGAATCTAGCAAGGGCGATCGCTGGCCCTCGGTGAACTTCGTTACCACTTATCAGCACGGTAACAATCCACTGCAAGCTATCTCTGGCGCACGCGGACTGGCAAGCTTTTCCGGCACTTTCGATGCCCGGATTGCCGCTACTTTCAACCTCTTTGATACCGGCAAGAGCCAGCGCGCCAGTGAACGCGCCGAACTCGAGTGGCAAGCATCACAGATCGCCCTGAGCAGGGCCATGCTGCAAGCGCGTGCCGATTTAGAACGCGCCAATATTCGAGCCAGCAGTGCCCAAGGGCGCTTGGCCATAACCCAAAAGTCCCTGGAACTAGCACAGCGTAATTACCAGTGGGCCAAGGCACGCTACGAGCAGGGGTATGCTCTGATGGTCGAAGTGGCCGAGGCGCAAACGAAGCAAATTGCGGCCCGCAATCAGCACATTGCCGCCATGGTCGAGCAACAAATAGCTCACGCCGAGCTAGAGCGCAGCCTGGGCGACTTCGGGGAATGAGGAGGCAAAAGTGCGACGAGCAAACAAGATCTGGATTGCGCTCGGGGCGCTGACAGTGTTGAGCGGGGCAGCAGTCGCCTTGGTCTGGTTGGGAAAAGGCAAGGCTACGAATAATGAGCCGACGGTAAAGGTCACGCGCGGCGACCTGACGGTAATAGTGGCGGAAACCGGTACCATACAACCGCTTACCAAGGTAGAGATCAAGAGTCGCATCGCTGGCCAGGTTGCCAGGGTGCTCGTGGAGGTGGGCGATCGGGTGCGTCTGGGGCAAGAACTGTTGCAACTGGATACCGGCGAGCTAGCGCGCAACCGCATGCAAGCCTCGGTAGATCTCGAGGTGGCCAAGATCCGTCTGGCCAAGTTGAAAGCCGGGGCCCGGCCCGAAGAGATCGCCGAGGCGCGGGCCGAGGTGCAACAGGTCGAAGCCGAGCACCAGCGCGCCCGTTCGGAATATCGTCGTACCCAGCTTGCCGCCAGCTTCCCGACTCTCACGCCCCGGGAGCTGGATACCATCCGCAGTGAACTGGCCATCAGCCAGGCACGCCTGGCCGCGATGCGTGCCCGCTGGGCCAAGCTACTGGCAGGCCCGCGCTCCGAGGATCTGGCCGAGGCCACCGCGCAACTGACCAAAGCGGTGGTGGCATTCAAAGCTGCCGAGGATCAGCTCGCCTATGCGATCATTCGCTCGCCACTTACCGGAGTGGTCATCAAGCGCGGCATCGAAGCAGGCGAGATGGTGACCCCTGGTATCTCCGCGACGGCCCAGGGCACTGCGCTCTTGACCATTGCCGACTTGGGCCGGCTCATCATAACCAGCAATCTCAACCAGATAGATATCGGCAAAGTCAGGCGGGGACAGCACGTCGAAGTAAGGGTGGATTCAGCGCCGGGCCGGCTCTTTCATGGCAAGATCCGCAAAGTGGCTCCGGCAGCCGATACTGGCAAGAACGGTCAGGATGGTATTCAGACTTTTGCCTGTGAAACCATCTTGACCGATCCCGACAACGACGTGCTCAAACCCGGTATGACTGCCGATCTCGATATCTCGAGCGCCACCAGACGCCAAACCCTGTATTTGCCGGTGGAAGCGATTGTGCGCGGTAAGGGTGACGCCGGGACGGTCACGCTATCCGGTAAAGGTAAAGTTAAAGCTGACAGACCACCGGTGCAAAAAATCAAGATCGGCTTGTCCAATGATCAGCAAATAGAGGTGATAGCAGGTCTATTCGAAGGACAGGAAGTGCTGGTGAAGCCACCACCGGCGGCTGATAACTCGGTCAAGTTCTAGAGAACGGCCAGTAGCGATGATCCGCGAGTTCAGCCGTTTGGCGATCAAGAGTCTATTTGCTTACCGCTTGCGCTCGCTCTTGACCGTACTGGCCATCACCATCGGAGTAGCCGCCATCATCGTGCTGGTGAGTCTGGCGCAGAGCGGCGTCGCTACACTGAAGAGCGGCATCGAAGCTATTGGCGGCACCCGCTTCATCTTGCTTTTCCCCGATGCGCCCAAACGTGCGGCCCGCAAGACCGGTAACTATACCAAAGGCCTCACTTACGCCGATCTCCAGGCGCTGAAAGCTCGCATACCGACCATCGAGCGAGCAGCGCCAATCATGCCTCTCGGCAATGATGACAAACAATTGTCTATCCGCCGTCCGGGTCAGGCTGAATTGCACACCGATGTGATAGGCGCCGATGCGGCGTTTCTGGCAACTTATGCCATGACGCTGGCCGCGGGACGCAACCTGACCCCCGCCGATCTGCTGGATCGCTCGCGGATCTGCGTGCTGGGGCATGACCTGAAAAAGAAATTATTCGGCGCTGTTACCGCCTTGGACCATGAAGTCATAATGAGCAATGTGCGTTATCGGGTCGTGGGCGTATTGAACTTCACAAAAATGACCGGCCTGAATTTTGGCTTCCACTGGAACGATTTCGTGCTGGCGCCCCTGACGGTGCTGCGCCCTTCGGGTCAGATCGGCATGGCCGCCATCATCAGCCGCGAGATGCGCCATAATGGCAATCTGATCGATCGCGCCAACGCTATTTTGCTGAAACGCCACAATGACGTCGATGATTTCCAGTTCCTGGATTTTAGCGGCATGCTCAAGAACTTTTACGCAATCTTTGCCGGGATGCTGGTGGTGGTGGGATTGATCACTGGTACCAGCATAGTCATCGGTGGCGTCGGTATCATGAACATCATGCTGGTAGCAGTGGAAGAACGGCGCCGCGAAATTGGTCTGCGCAAAGCCGTCGGAGCCAGTGAACGTGCCATCATGTGGCAATTTCTGGTGGAGGCGATCGCCCTGGGCCTCCTGGGCGCCGCGCTCGGCACGGCGATCGGCCTCTCAGGTGCCTGGATCGCGACTGTCATCGGCCCACAGCTCAAACCCGAGTGGGTGGGGGTGATCAGTTATCCGGCAGTGGCGCTGGCAATTCTAGCCGCTGGCAGTACGGGGCTCTGTTTCGGCTGGCTGCCTGCTCGTCGGGCGGCTCGTCTGGATCCCATCGACTGTCTGCGTCATGAATAAACCATGACTTTACTGGACGAATTGCTGAACGTGCTCGCGGCGCTGAACGCGCAGCGCATCCGCGCTTTCCTGACGCTGCTGGGCATCATACTGGGCGTCGGCACCCTGGTGGCGCTATCGGGCGTAGTGGCGGGCTCCGGCAAGTTCATGGAGCGGCGGCTGCAAGAAGCCGTTGGTGAGGATATCATCTCGCTTTCACGCAGCTGGGGCGACTGGAACGACCCGGACGAGACCAGCAAGGCCCCGCCACTCAATCGTTTCGACTCGCGCGCTCTGGCCGCCGCCCCGAGCTTGCATGGCTCACCGGTGCTGAATCGCTATTCGCTGCGGGTGCCCTGGGGAAACCGCTGGGGCCAAAATATCTGGTTAGTCGGTACCATGCCGCAAGCCAGCGAATTCTATGGCCTTACCGTGGCGCAGGGCCGGTTCTTGACCCAGTCTGATGTCTGGGCCCACACCCCGGTGGCGATCCTCGGTGCCAGTGCTGCCCAGAAGATCTTGCCGGGTGAAACCAACCCGCAAGGAAAGCAAATCAAGCTCAAAGGTCAGCGCTTCCGGGTAATAGGGGTGCTGCAGCCAAAGCCGGCCATCAGCAAGGGTGAAATGCGGACCTGGGACGGCTCGGTCATCATCAGTGAAACGGCTTTCCGGGATCGCTTCGCCCCGGGCAAGGATTTGCGAGAAATCGTCGTGAAAGCTCCGCCCGTCGTCTTGCAACAGCTGGGATTAGAACGACTGGTGCATGCCGCCAAAGCCATCGTGCTGCAGCGTCATCATGGCATGGAGAATTTTCGCATCACTAACCCGGCCGAGCAACGCCAATCCCGGAACGTAGTCGCCCTGATAGTCGGCAGCCTGGAGCTGGCCATTTCCGGTGTTTGCCTCCTGGTAGGCGGCATCAATCTGATGAACATCATGCTGGTTACCGTCTTGCAGCGCATGCGCGAAATCGGTATCCGGCGAGCACTGGGCGCCACCCGTGGTAACATTCGGCGGCTCTTCCTGACCGAGGCGGCAATCTTGGCACTGATCGGCGGGGTAGCTGGCGTGGCTGGCGGTAGTGCCATTTCCTGGCTATTGTCTGTCATTCTCACCGCATTGTTCGGCTACTGGCCTTTTATCTGGGAACTATGGCCAGCGGCGTCAGGGTTGGGCTCCGCTCTGCTGGTAGGTGTTTTGTTCGGCTGGTACCCGGCCGAGCGGGCTGCCAGGCTATCGCCTATCGAGTGCCTGCACCCATGAATAGTAGATGTTATTCATCAGGATCTCCACTAAACTTTAGTTTAATGATATGGCCATAGTTCGGACTGCGGTCGGCCTTTTTGCTGTCTATAATAGCAAAGACGAAGCAGCGTAATTTTTTCTAGTAATTTTGGGGAATTTTCGCGGAATTCCGCAATGCCATACTCCTGGACAAGTTAGATAGCTGGGTTTCGAGGAAGTATCACTTGTCGGTCAATGTCAGTTGTTTCTTTCGTCGTTCGAATATGGTTGGAAGGATTAGCTCGCCCTGGCCAACAACCGGAGTGGCGCTTCCAGGCGCAGCATGTGCAAAGCGCGGAACGAATTTATGGACGTACTTTGCATGAGCTATCAGCTTTCTTGGCAAAACATGCGGGAGTTTCCGGACCGCTTTTGGTCGATGAATATGAAGAAGATACTGATTCCTGAAATCTGTCATGCCGCGACCAGTGCCACCGGTCGTCGTCATTATCGCGTGCTTTTTCTGTCATTAGTGCTGGCAGGAATTGCAGTCGCTGGC
>JACQUT010000118.1 GCA_016267585.1 Cyanobacteria bacterium NC_groundwater_1444_Ag_S-0.65um_54_12 | reverse complement strand
TGCAAGAAGAGCGTCACGGTTCATTTTCCGGAATCGGCATCCAGATTGGCATACGCGACAAGAAATTGACGGTAATCGCTCCCATCGAGGACACTCCAGCTCATCGGGCTGGCCTGAAATCAGGCGATCATATTCTAGGCGTAGATGGCAAGCCCACCAAAGACATGGCGATAGAGGAAGCGGTAAGTCTGATCCGTGGCCAGCGCGGGACCAAAGTAAAACTGTTGATTGAGCGCAACGGTACGCCGAAACCCTTTAACGTATCAATAGTACGCGATAACATAGTGACTGAGGCGGTCAAGACCAAGGAAATCGACTCTAGCATTGGTTATATCCGTCTGGCGAGCTTCATGAGCGAAACTACCACTCAAGAGATGAAAGCCGCATTAGAAAAGTTCAAGGATAAAAAGGCCTTGATACTGGATCTACGCGGTAACCCGGGCGGGTTGTTACCCAATGCCATAGATATCGGCATGCTGTTTGTCGATAAAGGTCCCATCGTGCAAATAGTTGATCGAGATGGCAACAAGGAGAAATTGCCGGACAACGATACCAAAGGTCGGCCAAAATTGGCATGGCCAAAATCCAAGCCTCTAGTGGTGCTGGTCGATGGCGGATCTGCCTCGGCATCGGAAATCCTGTCGGGCGCACTGCAAGATTCCCATACGGCTATCTTGATCGGCACCAAGACTTTTGGCAAAGGCTTGGTGCAAACTGTACATGCGCTAGATGGCGGAGCCGGGATTGCTATAACGACTAATAAATATCTGACTGCCGGAGGCAGCGACATAAATAAACTCGGAATAGTGCCAGATCTGATCCAGTGGCCTATGAAATTGAGTGAACTGCCAAAAGCAAAAAATGACGCGGAAGAGCTTTCACTAGAAGCGCGTAAAGGATACCGGGATCTGCAACTAGATAAAGCGGTTGCCTATCTAAAAGGCAAGTTGGGGCAAGGACCAGAGGTGCTAATTCCCTCACGCGGATCGGCTACCGCCGAGAGTAATGACGAAAAAGAAAAGGCAGCTAGTAGTAGCGCACTGCTACCAGAAGTACCCAAGATATTGAATTTCAATGTCATCATTTCCTTCGAGCCTGGCAAAGAAAACTTGCTGGGAAGCAAGGGAGAGCTAGAGCTCGCCAGCACGCTTAATAATTTGTCTGCCAAGTTACGTGGTTTGACGTCAGATCAGTTAGAGGCGATCGCCAAGCATCGCGACTTCCAGATACATATCAGTGGTGATGCCAATCAACGAGAAGACGAGGCTATGGCAATCCGCCGAGCCGAACATGTCGCCGCGTTTATCCGTGGCTTCTTTTTGAACATGGGCTTTGTGGTGGAACCCAAGCGCTTCCAAATAGAAAAACGCCAAAAAGAAGCGCCGGTGGGATCGGCTGAACTCAAGATTCAGTTACCTTACGGTGAAGTTTTGCTTGAGCCTTGATCGAGCGCTACTTCATAGGCTTGCAAAGTGTTGGACAGCAACATGGCGATGGTCATGGGACCTACCCCGCCAGGAACTGGCGTGATCCAGCCAGCCACCTGAACAGCTTCCGCAAAACAGACATCTCCAACTAACTTTCCCGCACGGTTGCGATTGATGCCCACATCGATCACGAGGGCACCGGGCTTTAGCCAATCACCACGCACCAGCTCAGCCTTACCTGCCGCAGCAACCACGACGTCGCCTTGGCGTACCACGGCAGGCAAATCACTGGTACGCGAATGGCAAAGGGTAACGGTAGCGTGGCGAGCTAGCAGCAGCAGCGCAGCAGGTTTACCGACAATGTTACTGCGGCCTAACACCACTGCATGTAGTCCTGTCAGGTTGATTCCGGTCTGATCGATCAGCGCCATTACGCCCCGGGGGGTACAAGCAACCAAGCCATCTTCGCCCAGAAATAACTTGCCGGCATTTATCGGATGGAAGCCATCAACATCCTTTGCCGGATCGATGAGATTGATTACCCGCCGCGCAGCTATTTGCGACGGCAGGGGCAACTGGACGAGAATGCCATCAATTGCCGGATCATGATTCAGGTCGGTGATCAACTCTGACAAAGCTGCCTCGGTCGTAGCAGCCGAAAGATCATGGTCGATAGCCATCATCCCGGCTTCCAGGCAAGCTTTGCGCTTGTTACGCACATATACTGCCGATGCCGTATCATCTCCAACCAGTACGACAGCCAACCCTGGTGGCCTTTGGCCACGCGCCAAATGCTGCTTCACTCGCTCGCCAATGCGCCAGCGATATTCGGCTGCCAGATCTTTGCCACTCAAGATACGTGCAATAGTATTGTTCATTGTTTAGGTTTTTTTTCCGCCAAACGACCCATGAAACGCTCCGCTTCGATAATGAAACGCTCATGGATACCTTCGGCTATTTTCTCACGCTCATCTTCCGCTTGAATGCGAAACTGAACGCGACGACCACTAGCAAAAGTCACGACTGCTTCCACATGGATATGATGACCGACTGGCGTGGCAGTCAGATGCTTGAGCTGGATCTCCGTACCGACAGAAGTCATCCCTAAAGGCAAAGTGCCCTGCAAAGCCGAAATGGCAGCCTGTTCCGCCAGGGAAACCAGCGCGGACATACCGAGAGTTGGCAGCGATCCGGTTCCCAACGTTACCGCGGTATTGTCACTCCCTACCATACCGGCCGCATGTCCGGAATATCCGACTATGTGACTCAATTCAACCATTGAGCTTCCTCACTATGACTGGCAAGCTATCCCCTCGGGAAACGGAATATCCACCCATCTGGCCTCGATGCGAGCGCCATTGCACAAGGCAGTGGTAAATTGTGCCGGGGCTCCGTTTACCTGCAATTGCAATTGTTTGCCCGGGGCCGATTCATTGACCAGTTCGCTCTGAATCAATCCCAGCAAATCGGCTACTATGGGTGGTGCTCCGCTAACTAGCCGCAATTCATCACCTTCGCCGATCATGGCATCTCCACCGACCTCCCTGCCATTTTTCAATACCCGAAAGTTTTGTGTCGGTATTTCCAGATAAGTCCCGTTCAAGTAGAGCTCCAATACCTGCATGTTTCCAGAAGATACGATATCGCGTACCAGGGGAATCGGATATTCATGCTTAGTTATCTCGATACAGTCACCCTCTTGGAGTTGATAATCCAGGCTTACGGTCTTACCGTTAACCTTTATCTCGACCGTTCGGCAGGAAATTACCTGATCTACGCCATCTAATCGGTAATTTAGCAATTGGCATTCCAGATCAGAATAACCTAGGCGGGGCAAGATCGTTCCAATGGAAATATCTAACTGGAGCCTGTCTCCATCTTTCAGAACAGTAGTGGGAGCTACCTCCTGGCCGTTGAGCAATAAACACGGAACGACCTCTGACTCCCGATCAGCTATGACCACGCGAAAGGGCGAGGGATCGATTACCTCACCTACCGTCGCACTGGCATCTTCACCGGGGGTAGCCAAGCTTACCAAAAGATGCGCTGTTTCTGGCAATAAAGCATCTAGAGCAGCGGGTTCACCGTTTACCTTGACTTCAGCTGGTTTGCCACTGGTACCAGCTATTAATTTGAGCTGGCCAGCAATTCGTACCGCCATACCCATACCAGGACGACCTGCTAAATCGCGAGCTGGAATGCCCGTCGCCAACAAAGCACCGAATATGGTAGTGCGTCCCAGATCAAGGACTTGAATACGACGCTCCGCTGTGAGATGACCTAGTAGATTTTCCTGTACTGGTTGCAAGGGGCCAACTAACCGCACCCAGACATCCCGGAACCGGAAGCCAGGTTGATAAATGGCACCCCACGCAATGCCTAATGGCGTGACCCCGGCCGGACCCAGCAAGAGTTCTGCCACACCAGTACCTTCGTGCAGATTACTAGCAAAATCAGCCATTTTCACCATCTCGGCACCGCGCACGCCCACGCGCTGCGGAGGCAGACCCAGAGTTCGCGCCAGCGCTGCCGCCAAGCCAGGTGTCTGGCTACCGCCACCAATACAAATTACCGCCGCTGGCGCTTTACCATTTAGCGCTAGAATCTCATTAGCTATACGCTGGGCCAGTTCAGTTATTACTGGTGCTAGCAAGGTCTGCAGGTCGTTCGGTGTGATGGCTAGCGGTAAGCCCAATACATCAGTTGCCTCGAGCGTCGCGGCGGACGTAGTAGGTGGAGGAAAGTCACTAGAAATTGCGCGGCCCGCCAAGGCGCTATTCTGCTGAGCGTAAGCCAGTTTCAGGCGCTCGCTTTCCGGAAAATCTAAAAGATAAGCCGAGGCGATCGCCTCGGTAACAGCATCTCCCGCCATAGGCACCATGGCATAACCGGTAATTGTGCCTTGCCGAGTCAAGGCGATATCCGAAGTACCAGCGCCCACATCGACCAAGGCAAGATTAAGTGCGCGCATAGTAGGTGGAATAGCTGCGTTCGCCGCAGCAATCGGCTCTAACGTCAATCCAGCGACCGCGAGATCTGCCCGCCGCAGTGCACCTAACAAACCATCGGTAACAACTCTGGGCAAGAAAGTAGCGATAAATACCGCCTCTAGACGATCTCCGCGTTGCCCCAACGGATTATCTATCAATTCACCATCCAGAAGATAGCGCACGACTGATATTCCGACGCAATGAAATGCCGCCTCTCGCATGGTACTCCCGGCTTTTACCGGATCGTCTGGCATTGGCCGGGTAGCTTGTCGATTGTCGAGACGCTCGATTGCCGTGGCAACACCTTGTATTGGTAATTCCTGCAAGAACGCTTCAGTGATTTCCCCCGGACGTGGTACTGGGACCTCACAGGTTACTTCAACCGTTCGTAAAGCTCGACCGGCAGCAGCTATCGCAGCTCGCTTGAGTGGCAGTTTATTACGTAGTGCCAGAGTTTCAACGACTTGTACAATGCGCTGCCCCACTTCCGGAACATCATGAACCTGTCCATCTCGCATAGCACGATCGGCATGTTCGATCATTGCAGCATCAAGAATACGCATTCGACCACCAGGAGCGGAAGTCGCCAGTAAACCCACTATAGTTCTGGTGCCGATATCTAATGCTAAAACGGTATCCATTGGCCGACAACTGCTATGAGCATCCTCCACCACTAGTAGAACAGCTGAGCCATCCGCCAAAGTTCCTGATTTACTTTCTTCGGCGAATTTTGAATAGCCATCCGCAAACTGACTGAGGTAATTTCATTCCCTTGCAAGGCAACCATCCGACCGAAGCGCCCATGCTTTACCTGTTCTATCGCATGCACTCCCATTCGCGTAGCCAGCACTCTATCAAAAACCGTAGGCGATCCACCGCGCTGTAAGTGCCCCAGTACCGTAGCTCGTGTCTCGAAGCCAGTAAGACGCTCGATTCCCGAAGTTACAAACTCGGCAACATTCTTCTTATCTAATCGCACATGACCAAAAGCGTCGCGCTCGGTTTCCGGTACATTGATATCCGAAAAAGCTTGCCCTTCCGCTACCACGATGATACTAGAAGACTTGGCGCGTTGTGCTCGCTTTTCTAGATGCTCAGCTATAACTTCTAATGGTACTTCTACTTCGGGAATCAGAATAAAATCCGCTCCACCAGCTAATCCGCCTACAATTGCCACCCAACCGGTATCACGCCCCATGACCTCCACTACAATCACCC
>JACQUT010000030.1 GCA_016267585.1 Cyanobacteria bacterium NC_groundwater_1444_Ag_S-0.65um_54_12 | reverse complement strand
ATCTATCACTACGCGTAGCTGGGCTTCATCCGTGAAAGATTCGGCTAGCAAGCTTAGACGGCCAGCTCGTTCGATGTAGATTTGTCGGGGACCGTTGACCATGATTTCCGAGACCGCTGGATCTGCCAGCAAACGCTCGAGTGGACCGTAGCCGATAGCTTCCGCGGTGATGTCGCCGATCAATTTGCTGTGCTGTTCACGGCTCAGGACCGGTAATGCGGGCAGTCGCTCGAGAATGGCACCTACTGCTGCCTCGACCTGCTGGCGGATTTCCGGCTGGTGTTGTGGATCGAGAAGGCGTTCGAGTGAAAGATTCTGATGCTTCAAATCCTCTACCAGCGCACGGTGAATGGTCAGTTTTACTTCTACGCCTAGCAAATCCGCGTTGCTGTCGGCTGGCAATTCAGCAGCTACGGTCTGCTGACCTGACGGTACCAGCTCTCGGGTCGCTAGCATTGCTTGTTCTGCCGAAATTGGCGGTAACAGCTCAGCTGGTGATGCAAGTATACTTTGACTGGCTGACGCCGTTTGGTACACGTTAGCACGCGCCAGGATACTTCGCTCGGCCGAGTTGATTTTCATCACTGGCATGGCCATTAATTTCTGCGCCAAAGCATTCAGCGCGGAATTTACGGCCCCTGATCCACCAGTCTGGCTGATCGGGATACCACGGTTAAGCGAAGTTACTACAGTGGGGTGAAAGGGGATGGTCGCGAGCAATGGCCTACCAAGATGCTCGGTTACATCCGTCGGCTGAATCTCTTCGGTGATGCCCAGGCGGTTGAGCACTACTTGCACGCGTTCCATCGGATACTGCCCAGAGCGGATCTCCGCTAACAAGGAGCGTGTTGCGGATAGGGTGGGAATATCGGGCGTCACTATCAGCAGCACGGGAAATGCCAAGTCGAATAGCGCAAGCATCGCCTCGGATTCCAGGTTGGGATGAGTCGTGTCGATCAGTATCTGGTCAGCCTGACGACTCAGTTCTTTCAGCAGTTTCAGCAGGGTCGCTGGAGCTGGTGGCAAGTGCGAGCCCGCCGGTGGAGCCCCCAAGAGCCTGATTCCGCTATTATGGGGCACTAGCAACTCGCTGAGGTTTTTTTGTTGTCCGGTGGCCTGACCCCAGTGTCCCGGCAGCGGATCCAGGTCGAGTGCTGATGCGAGAGAACCGCCGCTTAGCCAGTCTAGATCTAACAGAATAGTAGCCTGCTTCTGGCGCTTGGCCAAAATGGTGGCAAGGTTTGCCGCTAACGTGCTCCGTCCGGTTCCGCCGCGCGCGGCAAAGATCAGAATGATACGGGTCGTGTTCAATTGGCTTTTCCGTAGTCTGCTTCGGGTTTTACTTCATTATTGCGAATTATGGTAGGCGATACTATGAACACTAGCTCGGTATTTTCGGTTTCGTTCAGGGTAGTGGTGAAAAGGGCTCCCAAAATTGGGATCTGCCCCAAGATTGGCAGTTTGGACTTCACCTCTCGACTCTCTTGTCTCAGCAGGCCAGCTAGCACCACGCTTTCGCCGCTCTTCAATGCTACGGTGGCCTCGGCATAACGGGTGGCAATCGCCGGAATGTTGAAATTTCCTACCATGATGCCGTTTTGCCGATCGATGGTCGATACCTCGGGCTTGAGTTCCAGGACCACGCTATCTACCCCTTCGAGGCTGGGAGTTGCGCTGAGACCTACCCCGAAGGTTTTCCATTCAACGGCCACGGTATTAGGGGTTTGTACGACCAGCGGCAGCTCGCCACCCGCCAGAAAATTGGCGTAACGGCCGTTCATGGTAACCAAGGTGGGCTGGGCTAGCAGCTTTGCTTTCTTCTCTTGCAGCAACAGATCGATAGCAGCATCCAGCAGGGAATCGCGAATCGGCAAACCCAGCCTGAAAGGTGACGGGGGCGGTGCTTCCTTGAATTTGATCTGTTCGAACCATTTGATTCCCAGATTAGAGCTATCGCCTTCCCTGATTTCAAGAACTTTTATGCGAATGGCGATGGTCTCGGGACGACGGCTGGAGAGGACTTCTAGCAAGTAGTTTTGCACCAGACCCGAGTTTTGCCAGACCAGAAAATTGGTCAATCCGGCTTTTTTGGCCTCAATGAGCAAGGTTCTGCCGGTCCCGTCCTGTACCGGCGTAACGTTGGCGATGTTGCCGTCGCCAATCGCCACCCGGCTCACACCGTAGGGTACGGTAAAAATGGTCATCTGACCGAGTGGAATCACCACATCGGGAGCGCGAGCCTGGGCTGCTGACGCTGGCCCCAAGCACCAGAGGATGAGCAGCAATATAACCGGCACTCGCCAGCACCGGCGTGACCCGATCTCTTTCATCATTTCATGTCCCCTTGTACCGCAGCTTACAAAAAAGCCACAAAAACCTCGTTTGCCAGAGGAATACCTGCTGGGGACAGACGCAAGCGCTCCGGCGTTATTTCCAGCAGGCCCAGTCGCACCAAGCGATCAATGGCTGGACCATACTCTTCGTAAGGATCTTTGCCAAAACGCGCAGCAAAGTCAGCTCGCCAGATCCCCTCCAGGGTCAAGCGTAAACCCAGGAAGAGAGTCTCTGCCATTGTTTCTTGACGAGTCTGCCGACCAGACGACAATTTCGGCACCGGATCTTGCAAGTAAGACCGCACTGAACGACCATGGGCATAGCGACGGCCATCATGATAAGAATGAGCTCCCGCCCCCAGACCAATATAAGGCCGGTTATACCAGTAAATGCGGTTATGAGCCGATTCATGACCCGGTTTGCTCCAGCTAGAGATTTCATAACGGCGAAAATCAGCAGTCACCAAGCGTTCTGCTAGCAAATCCAACATGGCACGCTCGTCATCTTCGCCTGGCAAAACTAGCAGACCCTGGCGCTGCCAAGCGGAAAATAGCGTGTTTTCCTCTACTTGCAAGGAATAGAGTGAAAGATGCTCTGGTGTCAAGGCAATTGCCGCTGCCAGCGTTTGATCCCATTGCTTCAGGGTCTGCCCGGGCAAACCGTAGAGGAGATCAAACGAAAGATCGGTAAAGCCGCTACTCCGAAGCTCGCTTACGGTGCGCTCGATATCCGCCATGGTGTGATCGCGTCCCAGTAGCTGGAGCGTAGTGATGTCTAGTGCCTGAATACCCAAGGATATCCGGTTGACCCCAGCTAGACGCGCTGCTTCCCATAGCGCTGGGCTACCAGTTCCTGGATTGACCTCCAAGGTAACTTCAGCGGTAGACGCCAAGCAAAAGTGCTTGGTGATGCGATCTAGCAAATTAACCAGCGAACTTGACGCTAACAGCGAAGGAGTTCCTCCCCCTAGATAGAGGGTAGCTATCTCCCAGGCAGGATAGAACGCGATTTCGCGTTCCAGTGCCTCCAGGTAGGGTTCTATAAAGAAATCTAACCCGGCATGACAGACGAAACCACAATAAGAACAGCGTTTTCGGCAAAATGGAAAATGTAGGTACAGACCGTTGCCAGCAGGTACCGAGCGGAAGGGCGGATCAAACTCCGAGGGGCGCTGGCGCGGCATCCAGTCCGACCGCATACTCAAGATCTTTTCAGTTCTGTCGCGAGTAAACCCATTAACAAAAAATCATGGAAACTGCCCGCAAAAAAACGGTGCTGGCGAAGTAAGCCCTCACGGCTGAAACCAACCTTCTCATAACAGCCAATAGCTCGCAAATTGTCGCAGCTAACAATCAATCGCAGTTTGTTCAGCCCCAGTTCGTTGAAAAGATAACTGGCCAGAGCACGGCAAGCCACCGCGCCGTAGCCATGGTTACGGTCGTACTCATCACCGATATAGAGACCGATTTCACTATGACGATCGGCAAGATCGAAAGCGCTGTACCAAGCGGTTCCCAGCAACCTACCTGCATCGTCGGCAATGGCAAAAGTTCTCCCTTCATGTGGCTCAGTACGTTCAAGCAGCTCTTCGTACCAGGTTTCGACGTGGGCCAAAGCAGTCAAGCGGCGTCGCGAGCCTATCTCTCGCCATAAATCCGGATCATTCCACCAGCTTTGCAATGCTGGCAGATCGTCATGCTCGATAGCACGCAGCCTTATGGTGCTGTTTGGTAACTTTTCAGCGGTCATACTAGCAGTCATTATGCCTCTTTTCAACAATCGCCTGATAAATTAGCAAGGCGAACAAAGCAGCAGGGGATTTTTTGATTATTATTAATCTATGCTGACGATCGGTGAGACATCTTACATAAGTACGCTTCCGCTCTATTACTCGTTGCGCTCCCAAATGTGGCCAGATTTCCAGCTAGTACCAGGTAATCTGGCTGATCTGATCACGGCATTATGCCAAGGAGCGATTGACGTGGGCCCGATCACGCTCGTGGAATACCTGCGCCAGCCAGAAAAATTTACCATGATTCCAGGCCTGGCGTTATCTTCACTAGGTCGTTCTGGTTGCGTGCTGCTTTTCTCTGGTAGACCGGCCTACGAACTCGCCAACGCGCGAATTGCCGTACCAGTTAATGCTACTGGCGCAGTGGCATTGTTACGCTGGCTCCTGCATGAAATGTACCGTTTCGAGCCTACGCTGCTAGAAACTGCTGAACAGCTCTCGGAATTGAATCTTAGAGAGTATGATGCAGTTTTGCTCTTCCAAGATGCCGCCTTGCTAGCCAATACGGATACTGCCGAACTGGTCCACGTGTGGGATCTGGGCGAAGCTTGGTGGCAAATCACCAATACTCCTCTGATATACCTGATGTGGGTTGCGCGGCATACACTTCCCATGACAGAGGTAGTGACGCTCTCGTCACTCTTCAAAGAGGCTAAAATCACAGCCATGGCTAAACATACTGCTATCTTGGAAGAAGCGTGCCAGCGGACCGGTCTTCCTTTTGCCCTGCTAGAAGGTTACCTGGGCCGCTTCAATTATGAGTTCACCCCCGCCCACCAAGAAGGCATGGAACTTTTTGCCCAGACGGTGGGTGCAATTGCCCTGTCGTAACAGGATACCCGCTAAAGCTAACGAAGCCTGAGTCGACGTATCCCGCGGAAAGCAGACAGCAATGCTTTATGAAAACTACCTTGCAGGAGCAAAGCCAAGCTCAGCTTGAAATGAGTTACCGCTAGCTGCGGTGCCAACCGGGTAGCAGTTTCTAGCTCAGCTATAGCTAACTTGGCCTCACCGCTGGCAATCAAGAGAGAACCCAAGCTGAGATGAGCAATGGCATTGTCTGGAGCGACCTCCAGAACTTTTCGAAAGGCGATGATAGCTTTCGTGGCAGCACCACCCTGGGCAGCTAATGCCATAGCCAGGCCAAATTGTGCCTCAGTGCTCTCTGGCAGCAAACCCAAGGAATGCTCGAAGGCCATTTGTGCTTCGCCAAACCTTTTGCATTGCAAGAGAGCGAAGCCATGACCAAGATAAGCGGCCGCTTCTTGGGGCAGCAGCAAACAAGCCTGTTCAAAAGCTCGCAATGCCGAGCTGATATCTTGGTTATTGTGATAGAGCCAGCCAGCCGCTAAATGGGCCTCGCCAAAGCCCGGAGCCACGCGAATTGCTTCCTGGTATGCTTCGAGAGCTGCCGTTGGCTTGTCTGATAGCTCGTAGAGCCGACCCAACCCTAGCAGAGCATCTGGATGCTCAGGTGCCAGCGCAACGATCTCTTGATAGGCGCGCAGTGCAGTATCGTAATCCTTACGCTGAACCAACAAGGAGGCCAGTCCGATCTTGGCTTCTAGCTGCTCGGGATGGTACAGTAGCACTTTGCGGTATTCGGTTGCTGCCGCATCCAGCTCACCTGCTGCCTGTAAAACGAACCCCAGATCGCAGCCCGCTTCCAGATGAGCGGGATCAATTCTTACCGCTTGACGTAACTCGGCCAGTGCGAAATGCAGCTTCCCTTTACCGAACAGTACCAGACCCAAGGCATGGTGCCCCTCAGGGCAATTGTGATCCAGGCGCAGGGCTTTTTTTAGTTGCCATGCTGCTTGATCCAGGTTGCCCTCCCCGTAAAGCAAAGCACCCATTTTGCAGCGGGCGCAGGCAAAATCGGGATCTAGATTTATGACTTCACCAAATACCTCTTTAGCTGCAGCTAGTTGGCCCTTCGCCTGCAACGCGCAACCTAAATTGAGACGCACCTCCAGATCCTGGGGATCAAGATTGATTGCTTCCTGGTAGCTAGCGATTGCCAGATCCCACTTCCCTTGATCATGATAAGCT
>JACQUT010000112.1 GCA_016267585.1 Cyanobacteria bacterium NC_groundwater_1444_Ag_S-0.65um_54_12 | reverse complement strand
TGGCGAACAATATCGGCGACGGTTCATTTCGTAGCAGTGCGCCCGCCAATCCGTCTTGCCCAAAAAGCGCGAGTTGCAGCCTTATTTCCACCGAACCATCTGATAGAACGTAAGTATCTACGATCTTGGCCAATCTGATGCGAGTATTGATGCGAGCTCGCTCCTCTTCGCTCCCCACTGTCAAATCCCGCACGAAAGCATCACCGTTTACCCGTACATGGCCGACTGCCTCGGAAAGCTGGCGCAATCCATCTTCCAAGGCATATGCCTTTGCCAAAGTCCGCCGTGTTGTCAAATTGCCGCGCTCTGGCGCTATGCCAATTCCCATCACCGTTACTACTCGTTTGGTCCAGTTTATGGCATTGGAAAACTGACCAGTACCTTGCAACTCAGGCGAAACGCTGATTACTTCGACCAGAGCATCCTCGCTATCTGGCTTCCAAGCCGGAAGCGTCGGGGTACGAATCCCGTTCGCTTTGGGTTGCGGCCTTGGTGGCTGCTTGGTGCTCGGTGCAACTAGCGATGGTTTGGCAATGGGGCGCGGTGTGGCTTTTGGGGCGCCTACTGCTGGAGCGCTTGCGAGGCAATTGAAAACAAAAAATAAGAGCCAAGTGCGTGATAGCATAACCTGTTATACCATGTGTAGCATCTTTGCTGGCGCCCCTGGAGAGTAGTGACATTTTTAGAGAGGATCGGTCAGTGACCATAGCCCTTGAACGCCTGCAAGCGTTGGGATTGCAGTTGCCTTCCCCGACAATGGCGATCGCAAACTATTTGCCTTACCAGATAGTAGAGCATGAGATTTATGTTTCTGGCCAATTACCGCTGCGCGATGGCCAAGTAGTATACCAGGGTTTACTAGGTGATGAGCTGACCGTGGCGGAAGGTTACCAGGCGGCTCGTCTGTGCGCCCTCTCGGCTCTGGGACAAATTGCCAGTGCGGCGGGTAGTCTGGAGAATATTCAGATCATACGGGTAGGAGGATTTGTAGCATCTGCGGCAGGATTCACCGAGCAATCTCAAGTATTGAACGGTGCCAGTGATCTGCTGGTCGCAGTACTCGGCGAGCGGGGCCGGCATGCTCGGGTTGCCGTGGGAGTAGCAGCGTTGCCGCGCAATGCCGCCGTGGAAGTGGAAATCATGGCCCGCATCATTGCCGGGACCGACTGAGAATTGGGTGGCCTTGGTCTTTAATTATTTTGCGCTGTAAGGTTTGCCGACAACCGATAGGACCGGGCTATTATTTATTGGTGGAGCGGCAGCCCTGTCATGAGGCTTGCTACTACGAAAAAGTAGCACCGCGCTGCATGGTGTGTGGAAAAGCCATTCGCGATCGTTACGTGCCTCAGCAAAGTGGTAAAGTGCACGATTCTTGTTATGTCGGGCAACTGGCACCCAAGTGTGCCGTCTGTGGTAGCGGTATGCTAGGAACGATCGTCACAGACAGCTGGGGGTACCGTTATCATGAAATCCACCGGAGGCAGTTTCCGCCTTGTGATGTCTGCGGCCGGCTGACCTGTCACGAGATAGGTGGTGGTGGGGTTCGTATCGGCGATGGACGCCACCTTTGCCGTTACTGCTTGCGTACGGCGGTGCAAGACGATAGCAAAGCGCTGAAACGCTTCAGAGCGGTCAGGGAGCAATTGGCTGGTTGGGGAATGGCTATACCAGGTGCTGATATTCCGTTGCGACTCGTGGATCTTAGTGGCATGCAGCGGCTTTTGCGTGCCAAGAGCCAGCTAGCCAGCAAGCGGGTGAGCGGTTTCACCCAGATGCAAAGCGAAATCGTCGGTGGCTCGGTCAGACAACGCCAGGTCGTTATTTATATGCTTTCGTATTTGCCTCAAGAACTTTTCGATGGAACGGCTGCTCATGAGCTAGGCCATGCTTGGGCTTTTTTCGCGGGCTGCCCACAACATCAGCCGGCGCTGTCCGAGGGTGCCTGCAATTACTTGCGTTGGCGTATCCATGAATTGCACGATGGTCCAGAAGCGCAGTTTTTCATGAAAGGTATGCTCGAAGAACGTGATCCGGTGTACGGGCAAGGATTTCGTCGCGTCAAAAATTACGTCGAGCGCAGCGGATTTGCAGCCCTGCTGAAACTATTGCAACGTTCCGCGGATTTCCCGCTCTTTGACTGGATCTAGTGAGTCGTTGCGGTTTCTACTGCTCGTTTGTCGAGCAGAGATATCTGGTCTGAGCGGCAATAGCTAGGCTTATGAGATTGCAACTGCTCACCGCGGGACGGAATATGCAGCAGTTCAATCGGCCGCCAGCTTACGTATTCGATGGTTGCCCGCGTCCGCGATCAGAAGGTTTCCGAGTGCGTCACGCGCGATCCCGACCGGAGTATCTAGCCGAGCTGACAGAGCAGAACCGTCATCACCCAGGAATCCTACCGTCTTGGCCATACCGGCGATGGTGAAGATCGTCCCGGCTGCTGTTACCTGACGAACGGTATGGTTGGCAGAGTCGGTGAAATAAAAGCCGCCATTCCCGTCGGGAAAGATATCGGCTGGTACGTTGAGTTGTGCCGACGTGGCTTTTACATTCTCGCCATACGCTAGCTCGGTACCGCCACCAGCAACGGTCGTGATGATCCCCTGCAGCGAAACCTGGCGTATCCGATGATTTAGACTGTCGCAGATCAAGACGCTACCGTCCCCCTGCACCGCGATGGCACGCGGTGCATTGAGCCAGGCTGCGCTGGCCGCAGAACCGTCACCGCCATAGTCTCCGGTACCGTTGCCGGCAAAGGTAGTGATAATACCGCTGTTTCTGGCGATTTTGCGAACAGTATGCGCGGCGGAATCGGCGATCAGCAAGTCCCCGTCCGTAGTGAAGGCGATTCCCGCCGGCTTTAGCAAGACATTCCCCGCTGCGGCACTGCCTTCGGCAAAGGTTCCCGTACCGCCACCCGCCACGGTGTAGATAGAGCCACTGGAGACGGCAACCCCGAACAGCGTCGACGTCTCGGCAGCAATCACCCGGATCCTGCGGTTCCCCTGATCTACGATGTAAAGGTTGCCAGGAGCGTCCTGCCGCAGGTAAACGGGCCGGTCCAGGCGGGCCAATTTCGGATCTCCGCCATCACCGGCAAAGCCAGCCGTGCCAATTCCGGCCAGCGTGGCCAGCGTGCCAGCTGCATTGACCTGGCGTACCAGGTGATTGCCCGTGTCAGCCACGTAGAAACCGGTCGCGAACGCTGTGACTCCCTGGGGACTGGCCAGGGAGGTTGCGGTAGCCAGTCCGCCGGTGCCGGCGTTCTCGGCGACCGTGGCAATCTGGCCGGCTAATTCACCAGTCAGGAATAGCTTGCGGATGCGGTCACTGCCAAAATCCGCCATGAACAAAGCGTCGGCAGTCAGAGCCAGACCGACTGGCTCGCTGAGCTGCGCACTGGTGGCCGGTCCCCCGTCGCCTTGAATGCCTGCCACACCGGTACCAGCTACCGTACTGATATTACCGCCTGGCAAGAAAGACCTGATTCGTTTGCCCAGGCGATCGGCGACAAAAATCGTGCCAGCGCTGTCAACCACTAATGCCGTAGGTTTTTCAAACTGGGCAGCGCTAGCGGCGCCACCATCGCCTGTCGAACCCTGAGCACCGGTGCCGGCGATCGTCGTCACTGCCCCGCTCGGATCTATCTTGCGAATGCGGCGGTTCCCGGAATCCGCCACATAAACAGTGCCGTCAACTGCCACGGCAACGCCCGTAGGGGAACTGAAACGCGCAGCCAGGCCATAACTGTTGTCGAGAAAGCCGCCATTTCCCTCGGCATCCGGGCCCTGTCCCGCCAGCGTGTACAAATTTCCCGCTACCATATTCTGCCCGTAACGGTTCGTCCCGCTCGCGCCAGCGACGATACGAATCTTGTGGTTGAGCGTGTCCGCTATGACGATATCGCCTGCCGCCGAGATACTTATCCCCTGTGGAAAGTTCAGGAGCCCTTCGGCGGCGGGTCGGCCATCGCCCGACGATCCAGCAATCCCATTACCTACCAAAGTGGTGACGATACCGGATCCGGCGGCAATCTTCCGTACCGAGTGGTTATTCTTGTCTGCCACGTAAATATTATCGGCAGCATCCCGAGCGATTCCGGCCGGGTAGCGCAAGCGTGCGCTGTCCGAAGCCGCATTGACCAAGCCGGCTGAACCATCCCCGGCCAGTACGGTAACCGCTGTTCCATTGATGCTCCGGATACGGTGGTTTCCTTGATCGGCCACCAGCAACGCACCGTTCGCTCGAATGACCAGCCCGTAGGGTTGGCGCAGACCGGCGCTCAGCGTGGAGCTCACAACAGAAGCGGCGCCAGAACCTGCCACGGTGGTGATGCGTAGCTGGCTGCTCACAACGATGGTCAGTGGATTGCTTTCTACCGAACCGATCTTGGCTTTCACTACCGTAGAGCCTACCGCGGCCGCGCTGAAGCTAGCGCTGGCAATCGTGCCGACGGATGGCATGGTGCTGAGGTAACTCAGGGTTGGCTTGCTGGCGGCGTAAGCGGGAAAATCCGCCGCCGTCTTGCCACCAGCAAACAGGTAGGAAATATTTTCTTCGAGCGTCAACGGAACCATCTGGCCGGTGCGCAGATTGATGGAATCCGAATTGCCTTGCGCGGTTAGAGTCAGGGTGGGCGGGTCGTTACGCATGACCCAGTAAATGGTGTCAGCATTGCCAGGGATGCCATCTACCTCGACGATCAGCGGACCGGTCGTCGCCAGGGCGGGAACCTTTGCCGTCATGACGGTGTCACTGGTGCGCTTTAGATCAGCGGCCGCTACGGCAATACCGTTGAAGGTTACTTTGACGGGAATTGATCCGGTGCCAAAACCGCTGCCATTGATGGTGACTGTTTCGAGGATCGGTGAACCGTTGAAGCTGAGGCCGGTGATGGCCGGCGCGAACGTGGGGGTGAGCGTCAAGGGCACCACGAGGCGCTCACCGGCTTGGGCATTGATTCCGGCTACGCTTCCCCGCGCGATCACGTCAGCACCATCCGGTACCGGTATGCCCTCACGGAAAGCGTCGACTGCTATGGCAAGATTGGCGCCTTCCGGCAGGCGTAGCGTTTCGGTGACGGGCGCCGTAGCTGGACCGGCTTGACGCGCGAGGTACTTTACGAGCGGTGCGCGATCAGCTCCGGTCACCGTCACCCGTAAAGCATTAGTGCTTTGTGGGATGGCTGCGGCATGGAAATTGGGCCAATCACGTTCGGGCCAGCGCACCCTGATGACCAGGTAAGCCGTCTGGTCAGCTCCACTCGCCTGCTCCGAGCGCGGCCCGGTACTTCGTTGTCCGGACGGTGCGACCGGAAGCGAAGTACGACAACCAGCCAGGACTAACAGCGCCATCATTACCAGATAGCCGAACAGCCGGGCCAGGGTAATTTTCCTGCGCATCGGTGATCTCACTTGATCTCTAGCAGTGTTTCGACATCGCGGGTAACAGTCAGGCTAGCCGTGGCAAATTTTGACGGATCGGTCTTGGCGGTGGCCCGGATCTCGATCGTTCCGGTAGCTGCGGTGGACAGAGTGCTGGCAAGCCCGCTGCTCGTCATGGTCACGCGGTTTGGATCGGAAGACGACCAGTTGACGTCGACGGCACCGCCAAGACGATCGGAAAACGTTACCTTGGCAGTGAACTGTTGCGACGTGGGCAGTACCCAGGAGGACGATGCCGCAGCGGCAGCTGGTACGTTGAGTGTCACCTGCTGGGGTAGCAGCGTCACGCTCTGTACCTGGCCAGCTTTTGATCCGCTACTTGCGGTATTCGAGGGTGCCGCGGTTGCTCCGCTACCGGGAGTAGCGCTGTTCGCCAGATTCGGGGATTCGCTCGAAACGCTGGCTGGATTGGCGGTGGCAGGGATGACAGCAGAAATGGGCGACTTGCCCTTGCCAGCACCGACCAAACCGGCAACGCCCTCCGGCGTGACGTCAGTATTCTGACAGGCTACCGCCAGGCTCACGGCCGTCAGTACACCGATTGACCAAGAATAGACCAGGGTGCGGTATCGCCTCGCCATGACATGCTCCCACTTGTATAATCATTGCCTGAGCCAGTCGCTAAGGATTGGGTGCCAGGGTAAAAGTTTTGCCGGCCACGGAAACACTACCCACCGTCGGTGCCCCAGCAGCGTTGGTGCCAAAACCGCTGCCCTGAGCCTGCGACGATAACTGTACCCAGTAGTAGTTCCGCATACCATATAGCAGCTTCCAGTCGCGACTCGTGATGCTATCGCTCGTATAGCTTATGGTATTAATGGTGTCCTCCTGCTCGCCCAGATTTCCAGCTAGCGGTCCCTCGCCATACTTGACCTGCCAGGTGGTTCCCAGGCTGCCGGCTGGCGAGAAGGCGACCTGCACCTGCCGGGTGTTGAAGGTGACCTGGTTGTTGGTGCTCAAGTTCACCGCTTCACTGCTCGCGTCAATGCCTGAGCCCGGCTGGTAGTAACCAAAGCGCGCGGTGGTGGGGTCCCAGTGCAGATTCAGGAAGTACTGCAGGCCCGGCCAGAAACGCAGGTAATAGTAATTCTTGATACCGCCTAGCACGGTGAAGGTGCGATTCCGGGCCCGATCCATGCCAGCCACGAACTGGTCATCCATGAGGGTGGTCCAGCCGGTGGAGTCGTTGCCATAGCGCAACTCCCACGAGCCGCGCCAGGTATTGTAATTGAAAGTGACCGCGGCGGTCCGCAGGACGATGCCGCTAGCATCGGCGCTCGTGTAGGGCGAAACGGTATCGATGGCGTCACCGTCGTTGGGGAAGGAGAATGTGCCGTCGGCTGCCAGGTCGAGCACGCGATAGTGTGTGCTCGCCAGGGGATAGAAGGCATGGAGATAATAGGACTTCATGCCGCGCAGGAGATACCAATTGTTAGCAGCAGCATTGGCCGTCTGCATCCAGCCGGCGGATCCCAGGGCATTCGGCAACCAGCTCCAGCCACCGTTGAGGGGACCACCGTTGTAATAGTTGAGGAAGCTGCCGCCATACTGGATGCCATGCTGGCCCCACCAGCCGTTCGTCGTGACGGGAACGGCCTGGGTGTTGAAAGTGAGGGTGGTGGCTGGCGTGCCCGAGAAGCTGACTACATCGGACGTGACGGCATCGCCATAGGAGATCTTGGTGAGATTGCCACTGCCCGGATCCAGACTGAGACCCAGATTGTGTTCGCTGCGGCCCGGATAGAACGTGAGGAAGTAGTAATCGACAATGCCTTTCAGGACCGTGAAGGTCTTGTCCGGTGGTATTACTGCCGCCGAGCGAATCCAGTTCGGGTCGGTAGCCGTGGGTATCCAGTCGAAGGTATTATTGTTGCCATAGCGTAGGCCCCAGAGGCCCAGGTAGTTGTTTGGCTTGACGGTGACGGTCGCCGTGCTGAAGCTGAGCTTCGGCGCAGCTCCATTGGTCGGGGTGGCGATGGTCGAAGTTACCGGACTGCCGCCCGATCGCAACGTGATGGTGGTGTTGG
>JACQUT010000111.1 GCA_016267585.1 Cyanobacteria bacterium NC_groundwater_1444_Ag_S-0.65um_54_12 | reverse complement strand
GCCATGCCTGCCTGGGCTTCAGTCCCTGACGAGACGGTCACCACGGTGACCAAGCGTCGCGGGGAACAGAGCGGCAAATGGGGGACTTTCGTCAATACCCGAACGCAGATCTATCGGTGGATCGCCACAGGGGGAAGAAACGTGGTGGCGCTTTTCCGCTCTGCGCACAAAAGCTGGCTGGATAACATAATGTCCGGTGATATCTCCACGATGTATCGCGGTGGTGGGGTAGGGTGGAATACGGACGTGGTGTCGAGCGCCGTGGCAGCAGTGGGTGCGGATACGCTTCTCTGGTACCTCTGGCGTAACACGTTTACTCATGTTATTGGTGCGGATACGCTCGATACTGGCACTCAAGCACTGAAAACGAACCCGGGTTACGATCTGGCTGATGTGCAGGCGGCAGCAGCAGGGACCGGATGTGTCGGTTGCTATGATATCAGTTGGGGAGTCTCCGGCGAGATGGTGCTGATCGATCTAGCGCGAACGGGCGAAGCAGCGATCATTGGCACCGTACCGATAACGGAACCTGAACGCCTGGGCTCCATGTATAGCTGGGCCCGGACGTCCAGTGGAATGACAGGTTGGAGTATGACCGATCAGCGTGTCGATCTCTTCGAGACTCCTACCCGCTCGTTCCATTTGCAGAGCGGTGAAGACATCGAGGTGGACGTGAAAGGCATGATCTACACCGTCAGCCCGCTCATACTGGATCTCACGGGCCACGGCAAGCCCGATCTGCTAGCCGGCTCGTCCTGGCGTCTGCGTCCCGATCGCCAGTTAGCCCAGGCAGCCCTGCGCGACTTCGATCTCGACGGTACTGGCCAGGCCATCTGGGAATGGGCCGGTCCAAAGTCTGGTCTCTTGGTATGGGATCCCGACAAGAAAGGTCAGATCACCTCGGGTAAGCAGCTCTTTGGTAACTATACCTGGGGCAAGCGCTGGAAGAATGGCTACGAGCCGCTGGCTACCCTGGATCGCAATCAGGATGGCTGGTTGACTGGGCCAGAGCTGGCACCCCTGAGTGTCTGGGTGGATGGCGATTCCAATGCCGTTTCGGCTCCTGCGGAGGTGCACCCGGTACAGCGCTGGGGTATCGATGCCATCTGTGCCCGGGCGTCTAGCCATGATCCACAAGGTAACGCCTGGGCGTCCCGGGGGTTCCGGCGTACCTTGCCCAATGGCCAGCGCCGTCAGTTTGCCACCTGGGACTGGATTTCCTACGGCGTAGCCAAGAATGCCGGCGGTACTTATGTGTGGGTAGGCAAAGATGGTGAAAAGGATATCGGAGGCATCTTGCGCTTGCGTAACGATAACGGGCAGGTGCGCGGCCTCAGCATTCCCGCTATCAGCGTAACAAATCCCTTATCCGACATCAAGGTTAAATTAGAAAAGTACGAGAGCAAATTAAACGTAAACCTGGTAGCCGCTCTTCCCGTCGCTGGCCGGACCCAGAATTCCAAGCTGATCAAGTGGCGTACTCCGGCGCCGCGCGGTAGTCAGGCGGAAAGCGAAGTGCTGCTGGCGGAGGGCGGTAAGCATCTCTATGGACGTACTCATATCGTCACGCCGCAGAAAAAGTGGTCCTACGAATGGCAAGCAGAACTCGTCGCAGGTCAGCCGCTCAGTACCTCGACCAGCGTACGCAATTAACAGACAAGGAACTTTCAAGGGTCTGCTCTCGTCTAGCAATCAGGGATGGGTCCGGCTGCGGCCCCTTTCCTTACCGCGTTACCCAACCCTGGCCTCTGATTTACTGAGGTCGGGGTAATTTTTATAGCGACAATAATCACTGTAGCCGACTACTGACAAGCGATAAGCTGGTACCAGAGAGGTTTTTTGGTGGGGGATGACTACCCCATCCGATAAATCAGGTGGGTGCTATATGGATTTGTCAGATCGGGAACTTTGCGATGCCGGTTTTGTAACGTTGCGGCGAAAAGTGGGTGAGGGTGGGCCACTGCAAGAAATTCACCGGTTATCGCGTCGAATCGCAGATCTGCAGCTGGCGATCGCCCAGCGCGACGCTCTGCTGAACCTTTACCAAGAGCGCGTCGAGGCTTTGTCAGAGTGCACCTGAATTACTAGACGGTGTTTAAACCCGGATGCTGGGGGCATGAAGTCATAGGGCTTGCAGATGGAGCAAATTGCCAATCGCTATGCTGTCTTAGCAGTGCTGGGTGAAGGTGGAATGGGCCAGGTTTTGCAGGTCAAGGACTTGGCGACTGGCCAAGAGTTGGCGTTGAAATTGTTGAAGACTGCGACCCCGGAAGCGCTGACTGCTCCAGTCTCGACGGCACTGGAAAAGACCACCGCCAGTACACTTGGCAAAGGTCTGCAGCGCGAATTCTGGGCAATGACGCGCTTATGCCATCCACGTTTGGTAAAAGTATTCGACTATGGCGTTCTGCCCGATGGCATACCCTTCTTTACCATGGAAATGCTGCGGGGGACATCCCTGGCCAAGGCAATTCCGTTAGCTTCCGAGCAGGTGAAGGATTTGCTGGTGAAACTTTGCGATCCGCTTGGTTATATTCACAGCCGAGGATTTGTCCACGGCGATCTCAAACCAGAGAACATCTGTTTACTGACCTCCGGTGACATAAAATTGCTGGACTTTGGTCTTGCCAGACGTAACGACTGGAACCAAGAAGTAATTAGCGGCACGCTCAATTATCTGGCGCCGGAGATGATTCGGGGCGGGCCAGGGGATGCGCGTGCCGATCTCTATTCACTAGGAGCGGTATGCTATCACTTGCTGGTAGGACAACCGCCTTTTACTGGTGACAGTGCGGTAGAAATACTAAAGAAACACCTTTACGAACCACCACTTCCACCTAGTAGCTACGTCGCGTGCCCTCCAGAGTTAGAGAGCATCATCCTCAAACTTTTGGCTAAAGATCCGCTAGAGCGTCAGCAATCCAGTGCAGCAGTCACCATGGCGCTTGGCCATGTGACAATCCATGATCAGCCGGCAATCTTGGTGCCGAGTTTCATAGGTCGCCAAAATGAGTTAGCTCGCCTGGTCGAATGTTGCAATTCCCTGGGCACGCCAACGGGCAT
>JACQUT010000124.1 GCA_016267585.1 Cyanobacteria bacterium NC_groundwater_1444_Ag_S-0.65um_54_12 | reverse complement strand
TGATAGGACCGTACTGGAAACAATCCATGATTTGGTACCTACCTGGCCGTATGTCGAAATCAGACGACATCTCAACGATTTTTTGTTCCGTAAAAACGAAGAAATAAATGCTCCGGTTTCAAAATTATCAGGCGGTGAAAGAGCACGTCTCAGCTTGGCACAGATTGCTGCCAAGACCCCTAAGCTGCTCCTGCTGGATGAAATTACCAACAACCTTGATCTTGAGACCCGCAATCATATTATTCAAATTCTTGGAGAATATCCTGGCGCCATGATTGTGATCTCTCATGACGCGGATTTCTTGAAAGCAATCGGAATAACTTGTTTTTATCGCACACACGCCACTCAGTTGCTGCGGTTAAATTAAAGAAAGGCGCCGAATGGCCACGCTCAAGCTTTGGTCCAATTCGCCAACATGAGACCCTTGACGCGGCCAAACTCGCGTTCGTTATTAGAAACCAGCACGAGCTTTCTGCCAACGGCTTGCCCGGCAATCAGGGTATCGAGCGACCCAATAGGTGTCACTGCATGCTCCAGTTCCGCTCTGACCAGCGAATACGCGCTGGCGTCGCTGGAAGTGAAGTCGATAGTGATGAGTGGTCGAAAAAAAGCCTCGACCAAGGCCATTGTCTTGCGGGGAGACGAACTCTTGGCAGCACCGGTACGCAGTTCAGCCTCAGTGATCGCACTTATGGCAACATCCGCACGGCTCTCGGCTAACATGCGCTGTAAGACCAAAGGATGCTGCTTGAGAGCATAGATACAGGTGTCCGTATCGAGAAGAAATTTCAACCGAAGCGCTCCTGACATTCGTCCGCTCCCTGCGGTGGTCGGACAAAATCCGCCGGAATGCCCGAGAATGACTCGACATAGCCTTCTGGCCAATCGTCAACTGGCTCCAGTATCACGGTATTTCCCTCGCTCCGTACCAGCACGGCATCGCTCGAAAAGCGAAACTCCTTCGGAAGTCGTACTGCTTGGCTCCTGCCACTCCAGAACACCTTCGCACGCTTTGATTTCATCTGTGGCTCCTTGATAGATATCAATCTATATATCTCATCAGGTCTAGCGTCAACAAGGGAATTTGCCAGGTAGCAGGAATGGTACGCAGCACTCGGTACGTGGTAATTAGGAGATAGGCGGCAGTCCCTAGTAGATAACCGATATAACGAAGTGTCCCAGCAAAAAGAGAAAAACACCATGGTAGCCCATGGTGTTTTGTTGGCTGCCTTGGCTGTCTTATGGTTGTTTTCACTTGTTTCAACGCTGCAAGCCCTTGATACTCGTACTGCTGGTTTCACCTTACTGCACTCGGCCCCTTATGTGCTTTCGATCTTAACCGGTGCACAAACTGGCGAGTTACAACCTTACGATCGCTTGCTGGCAGTAGACGGACAACCGCTAGCTAATAGCGAACAATTCGTCACACTTCTGCACCGCCATGTGGTAGGCGAAAATCTGCTAGTCAAGAGCCAACATCCCAACGGTCAAATCGTAACCAGTGGCGTACCGGTGCAGAAATTTGACTGGCGCCTTTGGGTAAACAATGCATTACCCCTGCTATTCATAGCGCTGGGCCATCTACTGGTAGGCGGATTCGCCTTTCTTTGGGCACCGAGCAATCGGGCAGCGCGCGTTCATCTGCGGGTAACCGGCGCGCTGTCTGCCATGATCAGTCTCGTAGCTTGTAGCGATCTTACTCATGCTCTCCCCTCATGGTGCAGTTTCCTGCCGAAACCCTTCGTTGGTGCGGCTGGCATAGAGCTGGCGCTAATATTCCCGACGGTGTTGACACTGGTCAAGCGTCACCCTTGGACGGTAAAAGTGCCATATCTACCAGCTTTCGCCATGCTGGCATTGGGTCTGATAGCAGAAGTACCTGCCGCGCGACGCTGGCTTGGTATATCGAACGTCTTCATTTACCGCGAACTTTCCGGAGCTACGCTGATCTATGCCACCTTTGCCTTGATAATCTTATTGCTGCTCGCCTATCACCGTTGTCGCACCGCAGCGAGCAGGGTGGTGCAAGCCCAGGCAAAGATTACCCTGGGCGGAGCGGTTCTGGGTTATGGACCTTATGCGATTTTTGGTCTCTGCGTGGCATTCCCTGCCAGTTTCACGGGTAACACTTATCCGCTCGTGCTAGAGCTGATAACCATGTTAGCATTCTTGATCTTCCCCCTGGCTATTGCCTACGCGATCGCCCGCCACCGGCTCTTCGACATCGAGCTGGTCATCCGGCAGTCACTGATCTACGGGACGGTCACAGCAGTGCTGGCGATCGCCTTCATGGCGCTCTCGGCCGGCGCCCGGCTATTGGCCGAGCCATTGCTGGGCAAATCGGCATTGCCGGAAGTCCTGGCTACCGCCGGTATCACCCTGTTCTTCGGACCACTGCGCGAACGCATACAAGTACTGGTCAATCGAGCCTTTCATCGCATCCCTTACGACTTCCGGGCTCTGGCGCTCGAATTCAACGACCGCATCCGCGAAATCGTCGATGCGCCGAAGGCGATAGCACTTTTTCAAGAAGTGATCAGCGGTGCCCTGCAGCCAGCTCACGTCACCGTGCTCACCCCGGGTAGCGCCCGGTTGGTAACCGGTGGTGCCACACTGATCAAGCTACAGCGCCGCGAAGTCGAGGCGATAGCCCTGGGACCCAAGCGTTCCGAGGAACCCTACCTGCCAGAAGATCGCGAACTGGTCCAGCACCTCGGCCACCAGCTCGCCGTCACCCTGGAAAATGCTCGGCTCTTCGCCGAAGTGGCCGAGCAAGAAAAACTCAAGCACGAGCTAGCCCTGGCTCGCTCGGTGCAAGAAGGCTTGCTGCCCAAGCGCTTGCCGGAAATACCCGGACTGGAAGTAGCTGCCGCCAGCCTGCCCGCCGGTCAGGTGGGCGGAGATTTCTACGATGTGCTGTCACTGCCAGGTGAACGTCTGGGGATCTTGATAGGCGATGTCTCGGGCAAAGGTATACCAGCGGCACTGCTGATGTCTAGCACACTTGCGCTCTTTCGCACCGGTGCTAAAGACAGTCTCTCTCCCCGGCTGGTGATCGAGCGTTTCAACGAGTATGTTTGTGAACATGGATCGGGACATGGCACTTTCGTAGCTTCCTGTTATGCCGTTTACGAAGGCGATCGACTTAAACTGACCAACGCCGGCATGCCAAAACTCTTGCGCAACGGTGTTCCGGTGGAGGCGGTAGGTATGCCTGCCGGCTTGGTTGCTAGCTACCGTTACCGGGAAGCGGAAATCACCCTCCATGCAGGGGATACCCTGGTGTTTTGCTCCGATGGCTGGGCCGATGCCCAGAACTTGCAAGGCGAGGTCTTCGGTAGAGAGCGACTGCAAGCGCTAGCTGCCAAGCTGACAGCTTTAGCAGCACGAGATCAGGTGGCAGCCTTCTTGGCAGAGCTAGCGGCTTTCTGCAGTGGTGCCGAGCCTTTTGACGACCGCACCATCGTTGTCATACGAAAGGTATGCTAGACTGCAATTGCTATGTCTAACAGTCTGCCCGCCGCCGGTCTATCGTTAGCCGTGGAAGCTTATTCCACCTTTGCCGTGGTACGTGCGCAGGGAGTCATAACGGCAGCGACCGTAGCTGATTTCGAAGTGAAGATCAATGCGGCGCTGGAAGGCCGCCGTTCACTGGTGCTGGATTTTACGAAAGTGAGCTTTGTCAGCAGTGCCGGCATGGGCGTGCTGGTGGTGGCCCATGGCCTGGCTAAACAACAGGGCGGTGAGATTATCTTGGTAGGAGTGGACCATTCTATCAAAGATACTTTCGATCTCTTCGATTTTGGCAGCTTATTCCGTTCCTTCGACACCATACACGAGGCTATTGCGGTGCTGTTGTAGCGGCCGGCCTCATCATCAGAATCGGATCTGGTAACCCAAGTAGGGTAAGGGCGGTAGCCCATAGTTGAACGTAGGATGTCCTGCCAGTTCGTAATCCTTACCGTAATCGACCCCGAGAACATCGGCTTGCTGCGTGACTTCCAGGTAAAAACGATCGTCAAGGCCGAAAAGTCCGATCGTTCGCTCGCAGCGCGCGGACCAAGCCATGCCATCCGGGAAGTGTTCAGAGTTGCGCTCGTCGCGCACTGGTGACCAGGTTCCATTAGCTTCTTGTTTTCTGCCGATCACCGGTGTGTAGGGTCTCCCCGAGGAAAAGCGCAGCTTGAGCGAGGGTGACCAGCCCCAGAAATTGGGCGCCTTGGCCACCAGATTGGCCACCACCGGTTGATCGTACTCGTAAGGAATTTCCGGCTCGCCGGCTGGGGTGCGAAACGAGCGAGAGAGGGTCAAAGCCAGCGAACCGGACCAACCCAGCGTCTCGGCAATTTCTAACGTCAGTTCGGCACCGTAAGATCTTCCGGCTCCGCTGTTGGTGAAGTTAGCTGTGGGGTCAGGCGCCACCAGGCCAAAAAGGTTCCGGTAGTAAAGCTCGAGCCGTCCCCCCAGCTGATCAGTTAGCTGATGATCAGCGCCAGCGACATAGTCCTTGGAAAAAGCTGCATGCAAGACCGGATTGCCAGTTCCTGGGAGCAGTTGATCCTCGCCAGGAAACTGGTACTGCTGACCGTAAGCCAAGCGTAAGGTGGTGCCGGGAGCCATGCGCCAAGACAGACCGGTCCGTGGCCCGAAACAGCTCTCGGCAGTACTCTGGAGCTTGTCATAGCGCAGGCCAAGGGACAGGGTCAGCGGTTCTACTGGTTGCCAGGCCTCTTCTACATAGGCACCATATACTTTCTGATTGCCTGCAGTGTCGGTGGTTTTTTTGGGCAACTTCTCGATTTCCTCGGCCGTCGGAATGTTCGGGCCAGCACTGCCGGTAGCCGTCCGTCCAGTCGCGCCGCCTCCTCCCAGGCCGATATTCAGTTCCCGGCCCGCGCGCCGGAATTGCGTGAAGTCAGGCTGGAGCCGGCGAGCCAGGTAATTGATCGTGTCATAACGCATCCCGAATCGCAGCTGGTGCTGCCAAGCTGCCTGCCACATCAGCTCGTCAGCGATGGTCCAGCGATACCGGTAATCCTGGATGCTGAGAAAACGCCCGACTTGCAGATCGGTGTAAGGTTCCTGGTAGTTGAGCGTCAGGCGATGCGAAAGCGTGTCACCGAATGGCTGACGCCATATCGCACCGGTACTGCGATAGCCGCCATCCAGTGATACCTCGCCGATTCCCCTACCTACCCCGCCTTCCGGAAGTACGATTCTTGCCGCATCTTGGGCGCCGATGCCTACCAGGTCTAACCACCCGCCGCCGGGCAAGCGAGCGGTCAATTTACCCTGGTAGTCGGTGAAGTATGGTAACACCGTTCCGGCTGGCAGGAGCGATGCTAGCAGCGGACCAGCCACCACATCGATGTAACTCCTGCGGCCAGCAAGCGCCAGTGAGACGTCTTTACCCAGTGGGCCCTCGATCAGAGCTTCGGAATATAGCAAGTTGGAGTCGATGATGCCGCTCATGCGCTTGGTATGGGGTGGACGCGTCTCGACAGCGATAACTGCCGATAGTGCGTTGCCATGACGTGCCGGGAGGGCGCCCGAGTAGAGATCGACCTTGGAAATCGTGCCAGCGTTGAAAACACTGACCAGCCCGCCAAAATGGTAGGGATTGCCGATTTCGATGCCGTCCATGAGATAACGATTGTCATTGGGGCCACCGCCACGTACCGCTGGGGCGCCAGAAAAACCAGCAGATTTGACGCCGGCGGTATTGGCGATCGCCAAGATCGGGTCATTGCGAGCTCCGGCAGTTTGCCTTACCTCTTCGCCCGTGATCGAGCGCCGGCTGGTCGCTATTTCGGCCAGTTTGCTGGGACTGTTGGCGGTCACCATTGCTGGTTTTACCGGCAAGAATCCCCGGCGCAATTCGACATGCAATACCACCGGCCTGTCGTCGTGCAAGGGCAGATCTTTCAGCACCAGCGGCAGGTAACCGGAAGCCTCGATCTTTATCGCCTGCTGGCCGGCGCGCACCTCTGGCATGGCGAAGCGGCCGGTCTGATCGCTGCGGCTGACCGACCCTGACCCGACCACCGTGATAGTCGCTCCCGCTATAGGCTCTGTGGTTTGTTTATCATGCACCGTGCCCTCGAGCGTGGCAGCAACCATCGCTAGCGGAAGCGCCAAAAAAGCGATCGGAAAGCCGAGTACCGCCAGGCATCTGCTCATTGTCATGGCGAGACCTTTGGCAGTGATCGAGAAACTAAGTGAGACTGGCCACCGGTTCATTTGGTAAACGAAACCTCGGGTGGAGCAGATATTGCGGTCTCGCTTGCCGATAGCTCGAAGTTGATGGGCAATCTAATAGTGCAAGCGACCGGAATACCAGATCGCGTGGCTGGACGAAAGCGGGCCAGTCGTACTGCTGCGGTGGCTGCCTTGCCAAAAGGTGCCGAGGTGGCATGAACTAGCCGAACTGCTGTCACCGAGCCATCCGACTGCACGTCGGCCTCTACCAGAGCCGATCCCGTGGCCCCGGAAAGCCGTGCTATCTCCGGGAAGGCTGCTGGCAGAGCTCCGATCGGCGCGGGAAGCTGGTAAAGCGCAGCGCTCTCCGCATCGTCAGCAAAGGTGAGGATCAGCGGCGACGGCATGGCGGAAGCTGACGGTGTGAATGAGAGGGTGGCAGGCGTCTCGATGGTTTCGCCAACCGGAACCTCGAGGGTCCCACCACCGGCCTGGGGCGGTCCGCTGCCAAACCCGGCAATTCGATCCGTGCCAGGTGGTGATAGCACAGCAGGTCTGGGCGGTGGCAGTAGCTTGGCAACCCTGGCAGCTCGTTTCAAATTGGGTGGTGGTGGCTTTTGGCGCCGGGGTGGTTTGCGGGTGAGCGGCTTTGGTTTTTCGACCACCTGTATGGGAATTATGCGGGCGAGGAACTGGCGGCCCACAGGAATACTCATCAGCCAGCCGCCCGCTGCCACATGCACGGCCAGAGATATGGCCAGCACGACAGGCAGCTGTGACCGGGAAGGCGCTGGCAACGCGCTATTTCCTTTCGACCGCAAAGGCCAAGCGCTCGATACCGGCAATCCGGACGGCGTCCATGACTTCTACCACCCGTCCGTGTGGTACCTGGCGATCGGCCCCTATCAGGACCGAGATATTCGGCCTGGTAGCTTGGCGTGCCGCTAGCTCCTCTACCAGTGCAGCGGGCTCGATACTAGCGCCATCCAAGAGAATGCGACCGTCCGCCTTGACCACCACGCCGATGGTGCGAGCTTCGGTTGCCGTGGTACGAGCTGCTTTCGGTAGCTCGACCTTGAGACTTTGCTGGGCGATCAGGTAGCTGGTAGCCAGGAAAATAATCAGCAACACCAGCGCCACATCCACCAGCGGCGTGACATTGATGTCAACGATGGCATCTTCATCACTAGCGGATCGCATGATCTGCCTTTAGCGCTGTCGGTGCCGTATCGGCCATAGCCAGTGCGCTGATGGCAGCAATGGCTTCCTCGAGGCGGTAGCCCATGATCCTGATATGTCGCTGGCAGAGATTGTAAGCGATGACTGCCGGAATTGCCACCAATATTCCAACGGCAGTAGCCACCAAAGCTTCGGAGATGCCGGTCATGACCGCTGCTGGTCCTTGGGAATTCGCCAGTCCCAGATCGTGAAAGGCTCGAATGATGCCCAGCACGGTGCCGAACAGGCCGATGAAAGGTGCATTATTACCCAGGGTACCTAGCAGGATGAGGCCTCGCTCGGCAACAGCCCGTTCCCGGAGACGATGTGCCGAGAGAGCTGCGCGCATGCGTTCTGGCCCGAGAGGCCAGGATGCCGTGGCGGCTTGGAACAACCTGCCAATCGGCCCATTACCGAGTGAGTTTGCCGCAGCGCGATCACCGCGCGCCAGGTAATCGATGCCCCGGCCAATCAGATCTGCTGACTCGCGATTCATGACGAAGTAAAAGGCACGATCCACGATAACCGCGATGGACAAGATCGAACAAGCGACGAGGACCCAGAGGACCCAGTCACCACCGCTGGCTCCCAGGGCATTGATGATTTGATGTAGGTTCATGGGTTGTTCTTGCACCGAAATCACTTCCTGGTGGATAGTTATCAAGTTTTCAATTGCGCCGGTAATAGTAGCTGGGCAGTAGTCCCGTTGCCGGGAGCGGACTTCAGCCAGACAGTTCCCCCATGGCTCTCTATGATAGCTTGAACGATGGCCAATCCCAACCCTACACCGCCGGTACCGCGCGTTCGTGCGACGTCAGGACGGTAGAAAGGCTCGAAAATATGTGGCAGCTCGAACTCTGGTATGCCCGGTCCGTTATCCGTCACGCGGAGCGCCGCATCGTGCTCCGCTATCCCGACCACGATGGTGATACGTTCGCCAGCCGGAGAATACTTGATAGCATTATCTAGCAGATTGCCAATGGCGCGCACCAAGAGGTGCCGATCGCCGATCACCGTAGCCGGGGTAAACTGACATTCCATGACCAGCGATTTTTGCTGCCACTGCATCCGTCGCTGCTCTATCGCCTCGCTGGCCAGGGATGCCAGTTCCAGCGAAGTCGGGCTTCGACCCTCGGGAAATTTGCCTCTCGCGAAGGCCAATAACTCATTGATGAGATCTTCGAGCAAATTGACCTGATGCTCGGCTTCGTCCAGATAAGACCTGGCTTTCGCTGGCTCGGGATCGTCGATATTGATCCGCACCAAGGCCAGGGCGATCGTCATGCGCGAAAGTGGTCCCTTGAGCTCGTGCGAGATGTCGGAAAGCAAGCGATCGCGCTGTGCTAGCATTTGCTGGATACGCAAGCGCAATGCTTCGAAAGAACGCTCCAGTTCACCGAATTCATCACGGCGATCCACTTTTACGGGCTTTTGAAAATCACCCTCGCTCAAGCGCTGGGCCACGGCTACCATGCGTCGCAGGGGTCGTATTACCCAAACTATCAGGGGCGGAATGGTAACTAAACCAGCTATCACCATTATAAAGCCGGCAACCAGCAATGGCTTGTTCTGGTGCGAGGGCCGCGGCAATTGCGATTCTATGCGTAGAGCGCCAACTGGCTGTCCGGCGCTAGTCAGGCGTACCCAGTAGGAGCGCACAAGCTGGCGTGCTGGGTGGTCAGCATTGTTCGCTCTGACTATTTGGTGTTCTTTCAGAGCCGCGGGATAAGCTCCGGACTCTGACCATGGCACGAAGCTGAGTCTGGTATGCAGGGCACGCGACAGCTCAGCCATTCGCTGAGCGTCGGGTCTACGCGGTGCAGTCGAATGCGCTGGTATGCTGGCTGCCAGTTCACGGCCGATAAACAATGATTGGTCAATGCCGATTTGCCGGAAAGTTTCCCGCCGGCTTTGATCTACGAGTAATCTTCCAGTCAGCAGCGAGCTTCCGAAAATAACCAGCAGAGCAATGAATGCAAACAAATATATTTTGAGTACCAGGGAGCGAATCAACACTCGAAACGGTATCCTACCCCGCGCACGGTAATTAAATGCTCTGGTTGGCGAGGATTTGCCTCTATTTTGTTGCGCAAGCGGCTGACATGAATATCTATGGCACGATCGAAGCTATCGTAAGTGCCGGTATCATCGAGCAGATCCAGCATCTGGTCTCGGCTAAAAACTCGGCCGGGTGCCGCGATCATGGCCTCTAGCAAGCGATACTCGTAAGGTGTCAATACCACCTCACGATCTGCCAAGTACAGCATCCGGCGATCGGGATCGAGCCTGGGTCCTGAGTAATCCTCCAGCCACTGAGCTTGTTTGGTCTCTGGCAGACCAGTTCGACGTAATACCGCTTCGATGCGCGCCAGCAATTCCAGTGGATTGAAGGGTTTGGGCAGATAGTCATCTGCGCCCAGCCGCAGGCCATGAATCTTATCAGGATCTGCGTTCCGGGCAGTGAGCATGATTATCGGCGTAGGGTTGCCAGCCGAACGCAACTTGCTGCAGACTTCGAAGCCGCTTTGCTCGGGCAACATGATATCGAGAAGAATGAGATCGGGTTGCTGCAGCAAATGGTCATGTGCAGCAGAGAGGCGATCTGACCACCAAAGCGTATAACCGTGGCACGACAGAAAATCCTCTAGCAGGTGCGCCAGCTCTTGATCGTCATCTATCAGCAGTAGCTTTTTGCTCATAAGGCCAAACTGCCAGGATCCTTAGCTTGTAACTGCTCACCAGGAGGCTTACTAGAGCGCGAGCCTCCGGCCTTGGGCCGCAGCGTACTGTGGGGAGAGGTACGTGAGGCACGGGGCCAGAGAATTGACGCCACCGGCGGCGGAGAGTATCGATACAGGGTTCCCGGACGTGCTTGCACGGCTGGGCAAGAGCCAGAAAGCGACACTGGTGAGCAGTTACCTTAGCTTTTTATGAACCGGAGGCTTCGGGCGTCAGACTGGGAGTAGCATCCGGACGCCACCAACGTCCCTTACCGATAGGCATCCGGAAATTACCAGGCTTGAAATCGCCGGACGGTCTACCCCAACCGCCTTTCCCCGGCATGCCGCAATGCTGCTTGCCAGGACCGTGCATCTTATCCTTGGCTTTATCTTTTAGCGGTTTCAGCTCTTCAATGGTTAATACGCCATCATGGTTAGCATCTAGACGATCGAAAAATGCTTTCAGCCGCTCCTCGTTTAGCTTACGCTTACTGTCCATGGCTTTGAACTCTTCGAAAGTGATTTTTCCGTCATGATCGGCATCAAGACGCTCGTATAACTTGGTAAATTTACCCTCTTGCGGGTTGGCAGCAAGACTGGCGGTGCCATCTTCCACTGCCATGACCTCGAAATTAGCAGAACGCAAGCTCGAGGCAGGCTGTTGTTGCAAAACCGTTTGGCCCGGCGCAAAGCCGCAACCAGCCAGCAAGACGACTGCCGAGAGCTGCGCTAACGCACGTTTCATTGGCAAAATTCCTTTCAATTGTAGCATTATGGAGTGTGTTAAAC
>JACQUT010000123.1 GCA_016267585.1 Cyanobacteria bacterium NC_groundwater_1444_Ag_S-0.65um_54_12 | reverse complement strand
ATATAGCGTATCTGAGGTATAAACGAAGGATTTTCCTCCCCAGAATACTTCGAAACCCACGCAAGGAATCGAGTGTAAGGTGTAATGGAAATAAAATTCCCCACCATGTATGCGAATCGGCTCACAAATGCTAATTGGCACGAAATCAAATAGTGCGTCAAAGTGCCTCCGGCTTAATCCGACTAGTTGGCGATATTTGTGCACAAAGCTCCCCATGATGGTGGGAGTTGTATATACTTTTATTCGCCCTTCGGAAAGGATTTTTTGCAACGTCCCGCCATCGTGATCCGCATGGCAATGAGTGAGTATGATCGCATCAATAAGCTTGGGGTTGATCTCCTCTTTCTTGAACCATTCGGTGCTATTTACCGGCGGATCCACCAAAATGCCCCGGTGATTTACCCATATCACGAAACCACTGGTCATGGTATTGGGATCGAAACCATGGCCAGTGCCGATGAAAGTAATTCCGAAGGCGGGGGGATGGAAGGGCGCTACCCTGACATGGGTTTCCTCTAGAGCAGCAGGAACAGGCAATTCCATCGGGAATTGAGCGATTAATTCGCCCGAATCTTTGACTGAAAATTGTCCATCTGATCCGCGCTGAATCTCGACTCCGGCAAGCTTGGCTCTGCCGGTTCGATCGAAGAGCAGGAATTCGAGCATGTCCTCGAACTCCAAAGGGTTACCCGCTAAGGGGTTTCTACGGAAATAGGCTATTTCGTCAGCCAGTTTAGGAACGGGTCCGGCAGCAATTTCGGTACTGACATCCACTTTGCGTGGACCAAGGACGGCTTCGCGCATTATGGCAGCGATCACGCGCTTTTGGCTGGGCTGGCAAACACAAATGGTCTTACGTCTTTGCGCAAAAAAATTGAAATAAATGGGGAATTCCAGATCGGCCAAGCTGATCCCATGTTTGGTAGAAAAAAGACGATCGCCCACCACGTAAATGGCCGGTACCCCACCAGCTGTGAGCATGGTGTCCTTGATCGTCTCGGGAACCGCTCCGAATTGAAGCGGGCCTGCCGAGGTTTCTACCAACACCCCACCGCGCGCCAGCTTATGCACCAAACCCTTGACTGGCATGACATTCATCAGGTAGCCTCCCTGGGCATACTCATCGTAACTGCTCACCAGGGTCGCTTTCTGGCTTTCGTCCTCGGCCCAGTGCCTCACGTACCTCCCCAGTACGCTGCGGCCCGGAGCCTGCGGGCGCACTCAGAAATCACCTCCTGGTGAGCAGTTACTACTCATTCCATGGCGCACGGATGCTAAAAACTCACGAGCACGATCAGTTCGGGGATTGGCAAAGAAATCGGCACTCTCGCTGTCTTCAACGATTTGTCCTTTTTCCATGAAGAGCACGCGATCAGCTACTTCGCGGGCAAATCCGAGCTCGTGCGTTACGACCAGGATGGTCAAATTGCTGTGAGCGACATCGATCATCACCTGTAAGACTTCCTGGATCATCTCGGGGTCCAAAGCACTGGTAGGTTCATCAAAGAGCATGATCTTCGGCTTCATGGCCAGACTGCGGGCGATCGCCACTCGCTGCTGCTGCCCGCCTGAAAGTTGGCCAGGATATTGCTGTGCCTTCTCTGGTATACCGACGCGCTCGAGTAAATTGTATGCAGTATGTTCGGCTTCAGCCCGCGGAATGCGACGCACTTTCATTGGTGCGAGAGTCAAGTTTTCCAGTACCGTTTTGTGGGGGAATAAATTGAAATTCTGGAAAACCATCCCCACATCAGCGCGCAAACGATTCAGCAATTCCCCCTGCGCCGAATGAACCGGAATTCCCAATACAGTAAGCTGGCCAGTAGCTATTTCGTCTAGTTTATTGATACAACGCAATAAAGTACTTTTCCCTGAACCGGAAGGTCCGATTATCACGACTTTCTGGCCTGCCGGAATTAACAGATCTAATTTTGACAGGACTTCCTGCTGCCCAAAGCACTTGCTTACCTTCGCAAAGTGGATCAGTCTATTGCTCCTTGTCTACTGGCAAAATAACCTCGTTTCCGTTGCCCAAGCTAGCCGTAGCTGCATTATTGCCAGTAATTCAATCCATAGCTGGCAACTAGAAAATCATACCTCAGAGATAAAAACTACTAACGATAACAGTAGTCTTTCCGGAGCGATCGCAATCCCCCTGGTATGCCTGTTCCAATAACTCACTCAACCCATTGCTGGGAAAGGGAATGACCGCCCATTGCCAGAAACCTAACCCGCCATGATTGTTTACCGCCTCGACCCACCCTGCCAGGGTGCCAAGCTTTGCTTGGTCTTGTCCGGTACTGGCTTTTTCCACCGCCAAGACTAGCAGATTACCGTTCGAAAAACGCAACAAGAAATCGGGAAAATATTTATGGATGAATCCCGCGCTGCGATAGACTATTTCGAATCCCAGGCGATCATTCTTGGCCCACGCAGCTACCAGCGGACAATTTTCGAATTCAGCTACCATGTTGGCTTCTTGTTCGTTGTCATGGCGATAGAGATTCAGCTGAGATTTTTTCGTGGGCCGGCAGGGCTCTTTAGTGCACCAGCCCACTACATCACTGGTAGAGCGCATGGGCCAGGAGCGATCGAATACCGGGCTGCTTGTTTCAGAACTCTCAAAGCGAGTCGCCTCCCAGACATGGCGTATTATTGTGCGCATGTTGCGGAGGAAAACCAGTTGTCGCGATTCCTCCGCAAGATCAAAAGGCTGCGGTGCAATAGTGCAATATTTTGCAGTCAGGAATTTTTCGACCAGACAAATAAGTTGACCTACCAATAGTTCTTTGTATGCTGACCACTGCGGTGGTAGCTCCGCGACGAAGCTACTAGCCTCCACAAATAGCGCTTGCTGTACTCGCCATTTCGGGATCAAACGCTGGCACTTTGTCAAAGTGTCAGCAAGCACTAGTGGTTCCAGGCGTTCGAAATCGAGAAGTAATTCGAGTCGACGAAGCCGTTCGATGCGAATTACTTGCGGCCACGCGATCGCCAGTTGCGCCCGCTCGGCAAGCGGTTCTATTCGGACCGCAGGCTTGGTCGGAGGCGGTGGCAGGCTATCTCCACTTTCATGCGGCATGAAGGTGAATGGCACACCGAAGATATTGACGTATTCCGCCTCGAGCAAGCCAGTTTCGGGGTCGACATCGTAAGACATGCGCCTGAGGCCACGGCCTACCACTTGCTCGCAAAGCAACTGGCTGGAAAAGGCACGCAAACCGATGATATGGGTGACTGTTCTGGCATCCCAGCCTTCGGAAAGCATTTTGACCGAAATTACGTTCTGAATCGATTCGCCTGGCTCGCCTGCTTGGCCTATCGTATTTACGCAGCAGCGCAACCATTCCGCTTGTTCCTGCAACACCGGAATGGTAGTTTGCGCTTCTGCTTGTTCCAGGACCCGAGAGTCGATGTGCAGCGTCTTGTCTGGCACGCATAATTCAGCGCTACCGATTTTGCCGTGGTCGAAAGCGTACTTGACGCGGGCCGCAGTTTCAGTGCGATTTGCTATGGTGATCATTACCGGAGGCACTGGCTGGCCCGCTGCTTTCCACGCTTTATCAGTCTCCAGCCAATCTTTGCCGAGCAGATGATAGCTCGCTACGACTAGCTCAGGAAGCGGCTCATGAGGCTTAGCTCGCCGCTTTAAATCATTTTTGACCTCGGGATCGTGATAGATTTGATAAAAACGCCGCTGGTCTTGCGTGCTACCGCAACCATCATGCCTGACTAACATACGAGGGGTTTTGACCAATCCGGCCTCGATAGCGTCGTTCAGGCTAAAATCACTGACGATCCAATCGAAGATGGTCTCGGTGCTGTTTTCTTTACCTGAAGGGATAAAAGGCGTAGCCGAGAAATCAAAACAGGTGCGGATGCCTCTTGCGCTGTGGATGCGGTCCAAGCTAGCGATCCATTTTGTGACATTGGCGGTTTCGTTATTGGTGAGCTTGACGGTACTTCGGCTAGCAGGCATGCGCCAAGCGTGATGAGCCTCGTCATTGATAACCAGCAGATTGCGGGACTTTTCCGCGTCTTTCAGGATTGCAGCGGCATAGGCTTCGTCACTCTTGGGGCCACGTTTATCTACGGAATTACGTCTGATGAACTGCCTTTCACCATCCCAGCTTAACGCTTGCCAGTTATGGATCATGACTCGGCCTTGGTGCAGCTGGCTGCGCAAATCCGGTGGTACGATGTCGAACCGTTCGTAATAGTTGTCTTTTTGCGCCAGCCTTAGCGATTGTAAGCGGTTCTTTACCGTCAATCCCGGTGCCACTACCAGAATACTTTTAGAGAAGCGTTTATCCTGGCCATAGGCCAGTTTGTTCAGGATCTGCCAAGCGATGAGCATCGCCATGACGACCGTTTTCCCGGTTCCGGTCGCCATCTTGACGCACCAGCGCGCAAATTTTCCCCCATCGCTCGGAACCTGGACACCTAGACGTTGGGCTAACGGCGCTTCTGTTAACCATATCAAGGTTTCGATGGCTTCAAGTTGAGCAAAGAAGAAAGGGTACTGCCGCTCTGCCCCAGTGTGCCAGTAAGCCAGTAAGCGACGCGTGATTCCCGAAACGCCAGCGTAAGGATTTTCGCGATCGGTTCGCCACGCTTTTACTCTGGCCCTGAGTTGATTGACCAGTGCGATCGCCACAAAAATACCCGGATCGGCGAAATTTCGGGAACCTGGCGTTGCTAGCAAATAACCTGCCGGGCGACGAGCGGATAGCAGGATGAACTGTTGCGAAGGGCGATCGTAATGCCAATGGCGTGCTGGCTCTTCGTATGGTGAGTTGATGATCAGACCGGCCATTACCGTCTAGCCGATCGCCATTACCCTTAGGCTCTCGATCCCACGGTCGTCTATGATCTTGACGGCTAGCCGCTTATGCTGTCCTGGTTCAAACGGTAAAGATGTGGTACCGCGATAGGTCTCGAGCAACTCCGCGTTGATCTCGGTACTGAGGGCCCTGGCTAAACGTTCCCAGCCATCTCTTCTTCCTGACATCGGAAAAAACACCTGGCTGGGCAATAGGCTGCAACCATCATAATCAGTATCGAGAAGCCACATGGCAATCTTGTTCTTGTCACCCGACTCTACCTTGCCCAAATGGGGGTTGTAATAGTCAAATCCATGCACTTCGACCTGGTATCTGGAAATTTGCTCAGCGCAATTGCTGCGCCGCAACGTTATATCGGGTTGACCAATCAGCCAGAAGCTATCATTACCAGAACGCCCTTTCTTGAGATCCGAAGTAAGCAGATCGGTATTAATCTGGACCTTGAGTAGCGTAAAGTCTGGCAATACCATTTCATCAATGGTTCTGGCGGCTTCTGGCTCGAATTGAAATGCCACAAAGATTACTAGTTGTGGTCGGGGAACCAGTTGTTTTGCTTCCGCGATGGCCAAAGCCAGTTGCCAGCTCGCCAAAGGTGCATATTCAGGCCCGAAAACGATTACAGCGCGCTGCGGGTCGTTCTCTTCAGTTTCAGCTTCGGCATGGAGCCAGCTCGTGCCAGCCAGTATTTCCACTCGAGAAAACTTTATCTTTTGAGCGGATTTGCCACGGATACCGGTATTGAACAACTCGTCTCGCAGCCAGGCCTGCCTGTGCGTTTCACCACGGCGCGCAATGGAACTATCGGCAGCTTGTGTACTCTTGGTTGCTGAACTGAGCGATCTTACCACTGGAGCAGGAACCGCTTCTACCGTGAAAGGTCCTGCTACTCTTAGTTTTTTACGATCTACCAAAGGCTGATCGAACAAAGTGACCGGGTTGGCATGTTTTGCGATGGCTTTATTGATCTCCGTTCGTCGTTGCTGCTTACCTTGCCACCATGCTTGCCAGAGCGTCTTTACTAGATCCGACCAGTTATCGTCGGCCCTGGCTGGGACTTCCCACGCTTGAAGGTTATCGCCTGATAGAATGTTCAATTTCTGGCGAATACTGTCGAGCTTGATCTGCCATTCTTGATCAATTTGCCAGAGATCCTGGTGATTGGCGACAAGTTTTGCAGTAATTTGGGGAACTTTACGGCACTTGATACCACCGCTTATT
>JACQUT010000122.1 GCA_016267585.1 Cyanobacteria bacterium NC_groundwater_1444_Ag_S-0.65um_54_12 | reverse complement strand
CGAGTGGACAGCAATAGGGCCAGGGAGCGGGAAACGCTTCCGGAGGTCGAGAAACCAGTTCCACGTGCGGTGCCTCAGCCAGGTGCGGTGCCTCAGCCAGTAGACCCAACGATGCCAGACGGCCTGCTGGAAGCGGGCAAGCGCCACGGAGTTTCCGGTGACCCGTAGTATCCGTAGTGCCCTTTCAGCTGGTTCGGTATTACCTAAACTGTTCCGCCACGTAAGCCGAGCGCCCGATCATAGTCACGCCGCTTGGCATGATCGAGCAACACTTCCCGTGCTTCCTCGATCAATGCCAGCTGACGCTTGGCCTCCGCTGACCGTCCCGGTAACGCGACTCGCCGCTGCCAGAGCTTTTCGATGGCAGCCAGATCGCGTACCAGCTCCGCCGGCTCGCCGGAAGTGGGAAGGCCCAGTTCAGCATAATAGTTGGTGATGCCAGGTGGCGATTCACCAGCGTCTGCACTGGCGTACCCGGCGCTCGGTTCAGCTTTGCCAGGCATTTCGCGCTGCACTTTTCTTATTTTCCCCAGCATAAACAGCCACAATCCACCCAGTACATCGCCTAGTAAAAACTCGGCGAGAATTCCTAGCACCATGCTACCGATGACAGCCGTTGCCAAAAAAACCAGCTTCCAGGTCAATGCAATCCGCTCGAGAGCGCGCGCCAAGTGGGTGCCAATGGCAGACCACCAGTGGTTCATGGCTTCGAGATCTTGCGGCAGCGCTGGCCAGTTAAAGTCTCGCAACAGCGAAACTAGCATTGCTACGACGAGAATGATGGCCATGCCAACCAGAGCCCTGGCACGAGCATTTTGCAATTCTAAAATTTGATACAAAAAACGCTGGTACTTCTTGGATTGCCGAACGGCTATGGGCAAGACCGCATGCTTCCCTTGCAGTTTACGGTAGTGGCGCTGCAGCGGCCGTACTTGAAAAGCTAACCAACCGAATTGCACGGGTGTCAATAGCAATGCGATGGCAAATGCCCCCAAGAAAAAGTAAAGCAAATAGACGGGAAGCCAGCTCATAGGTGGTCTTGTACCCACCGGTTCGCTACCTGCAACGTCATTTTCGGCACTACCCTATTTTGGGAAAATCATCAACCCTTCTCTAGCATGGACAGACCTCTTTGATAAGCTTCGTGCAGAGGAGATACGTGTTTATGCGATCGCGTCATGCCAATCATGCCCAGGCCGGCCAATCGCTCAAGCTCACTTTGCTCTGCCAGCAATGCGGTACGCGCTGCCAGCCAGTGGATCGCTACTGCTATCGCTGTGGACAATCGCTCTTGCGCCAAACAGCTGCTTCAATCGGCTTCATTGGCGACACCAAACGTTTGTTCTTGGTACGTAGGGCAGTTTGGTTTCCGTTACTGCTTTTATTAGCAGTGCTGGCGATCGCCACGGTGGCGATCGTCGGGCAGCGTTCGCCCGCCAGTTTAGTAGGTTTACGCCTGGGAGACGGATCCAGTCGATTAGAGCAGCTATTAGGCCAACCGCCCAGACCACCCCTCGCCATGCTGTGGAAACCGGGACATAAAGTTTTATTGTGGCACTATGACCTAGACCCCGGCAATGGCATACCGAATCTTACCGTTACGTTGGTCGATGGTCTGGTTTGCCGCATAGCTGTCTTGTCAAGACATTACCCGACCAGCGAGGGGTTGCAAGTAGGCGATGAATTGAGCAAGGCACGGGGTCTATATGGGACAGGTATAGAAGAAGCTCCGGAAAGTGGACTGGTACCTTATAAATTTCTCCACCACGGACAAGTGATCAAAGTGATAGTGCAGCAGGGAAGAACAGAAATTCTAGCTATCAGCCTGGAAATACCAGAAAGCCTGATATTGTTCGAATTTCCCCCGATCCATTCACCCGACGATACTTCGCCCGAATTACTGAACGCGAAATTGCTGCTGCGCTCTACATTTTAGCCTTGATATCGTGTACCGCTCTTATTAACTGTTCGAAGCCATCCTCGAGACGTTCATTATGCGTAACTAGCCCACACTGTGCCTGGCGTTTCATCCAAAGGGCACAGTGCTGCTCTACGCAGGGTACTTGCTGCTGGGCATAACTCATGACCGGGCAAAGCAAACGAGGTCGCTGCGCAGCCTGGGGTGATGGTTGGGGAGTTCCAGTCATGAATTGCCTCCTCGCGTGCGCAAAAATTGCTGAAATTGTCTTCTGGTGTGTCTATAATGAGATATTAGCAGGCGCCGGGTGCCCGATTGTAGGTCTAAAACCTCTTGGGTATGATAATAAGGTATCTTTGTTCCGTCAAAAGGATTCAGCTATGGTTGATCCGCAGGCCGGGGATATGACAAGCGCAACCGGCCAGCCCAGTTCATCACCGGATACCGTGAACTTTTCCGATGAACTTTTAGCAGAACTATTAGTGTCAGCAAGGCTCATCACGCCTGAACAGCTGGCAGAAGCGCAGTCGCGCTTGGCTAGCTATGAAGTAAGCGAAGTCATCAAAATCCCCCGGGCTTTTGTGGCTAACTCTCGCACTTTACAGGTTCATGCGTTTAGACCTACTGCTGAAGCCACTGCGGCCGAACTGACGAAAATCCCGCTCGGCGAAGCAACCGAAGCGCCAGCAGAATGGCCTGTCTGGTCCAATAATCAGATTTTACTGCTAGATGCTTCCACCCCCCGGGTGGCAGGAACGGTTTCGCCGCCGCCTGGAGCGGCACTCGGGCTTTTTCCGACACCTGATGGTTGTTTTCTTTATCCAGGCCTATTGCCCAACCACGATCTATCGCCCGAATTACTGGTATTGCCAAGCCCATCACTGGCACCGGCCGCGAGCGATTCGCGGCCTATCGACTTGATCGGATCGCCATCCGGGGAATTCATCTTGGCCTGCAACCGGGGAGCCGGGTCAGTCCACATACTCATTCCCAATACCGCAAGCCAGCTTGGAGCCATAACTATCAGAGCTGGCGGAAACAAGCGAAGCATCGGGGCCGCTATTCATGACAGGATTGCTTATCTAACCGACGGCCTCACCTCGCGCTTGACCATCCTGGAACTCACAACGCTACGGGCTCGCTACCAGACCTTTCCCACCGGCCCACTGGGGCCAGTAGCCATAACTCCCGATGGCCAGTATCTCTTGCTGGTATTTTACAAGAGCTCCGCGGAACTAGGTTTACTGACGGTCAGCACCGGCGATCTGCGGGTACGACATTTGCTCAATCTGCCAGGTAGGAAGATCCTGCCAGCGCCTTCAGAACTATTATGCATTGCCTCGGGTGGGCGACTAGCTTATCTGGTGGTGCAAAGCGCCAGCACTTCGCTCCGTTATCACCTGCTTGCCATTGATCTGCTTCGCAAAAAACTGGCAAGCGATATTTTGCTAGACAGTTTACCGCTGGCTTTGGCATTGCCGCCGCCCCGCGGGTGGTTACCAGAAAAACCTTCTTTGAAAACCATCATAAGTGATCTGGGCTTTGCCACCGCAGACGAGATCCGTCTGGCGCAAGAGCGCCAACCGGCAGATTCAGCGCTGCAAGATCCGCGGTTAGATCCGCAAATTATCGGTCAGCTTCCCGAGCGGATGATCCGATCACTGGGTCTGGTGCCGCTGTATCGTGAAGGAAACGTCCTGCTGGTAGCCATGATCAATCCTCGCGATCCCGCGGGTTTGCAGCTAGCCACTCAACTAGCTGGTGGCCTGCAACTTACGGTGATACCTGTCAGTGAAGCAGATTTCACTGGCTTCTTGCATGGGCGTTATCCTGACTTGATGGGCAAATATTACGCCATGCGCACGGCTATTTCTGCAATTCCAGCAATAACGCCCCAGCCGCCTACCTCAGCAGCACAGCGCCCACCAGCGACTATCGCACCACCAGCAGTCACTGGTGCCATTACTACTAGCCTTACTCCGCCCCCGGCTTTGGCCAGCCAGCTAGCAAAAATGGCAGCCAACGAAGATTTGGCCGAGACGATACGCTTGGCCAAAATGGGCAATGCCGCTTCGCAAGATAGCTGGATTGCGCCCGGTGGGCAACGACTGTTGCTAGTGGATACCGTTCGGCGGCAAGTAGTCGAGATCAGTCGGGAACGCCGAGAAATCTGGGCATATCGCGGCATTGCAGCGGGCAGCGCTACTTACTTACCTGATGGCAACATTTTGCTGGCAGACATAAATGGCAGTCGGGTCCTGGAAATCGAACCACGCAGCACGCAGACGATCTGGTGTTCAGCGCAAGAAGGTGAAGAACGGAGATGCCAGTTACGCAATCCGCGCGGCGCTACTCGTCTATCCAATGGCAATACTTTGATCGCCGATACCGGCAACCACCGAGTGATCGAAATCATGCCGGATGGTACATGCCACTGGTCTTACGGTGAATTCGGACGAGCCGGTTGTTCCCGTGGCAGCCTCTTCAAGCCTAACGGCGTGTGGCGAGCTAAAAATGGCAATACTTTGATCGCCGATACCGGCAACCACCGAGTGATCGAGATAAATGAAACGGGTGAGGTAGTGTGGCAGTATGGCAATCATGTCAACCGCCTAGGCGGCGGCCAGGGTAGCGGGGTAAGCCAGCTTTCGGAGCCGACTTTCGCTTCACGCTTGGGAAACGGGAACATCATCATCGCCGATACCGGCAACCAGCGCGTTCTAGAAGTAGATGACATGCGGCAGATCCTTTGGCATTATCGACCGGGGGGGGCGCGCGGCGGTATCCCGATACGAGATCCGCTCATCCTGGCGCGGACACCGGAAGGCAGTACGCTGATTGCTGGTCGTGATGGTGTCATAGAGGTGGCAACCGACCTGCGAATAGTCTGGGAGTACCATTTCGCCGCCAATCGGGAAACGGCGAACATTCAGGTAAGCAGCGAAGCGCCGGTAATGCCGAATGACTCCGGCAGCCCTGCTATTCGATCAGAAACCCGGATTCAAGAAATCCCGAGCAATCTGCCCGATACCTTCTTGCTGACCGACCGCGTGCGAAGCCGTATCGTGGAGATCGATCGCAAGATGCAAGTCGTATGGCAATTTACCGGGCTAGTCGGGGGGGAACGTAACCGCATCGAGCATCCCCATTATGCGGTCCGCCTGATAAATGGCAATACGCTCATTGCCGATACGGGATACCATCGCGTAGTTGAAGTAAATGAAAAGGCCATCGTGTGGCAGTTCGGACGGCGCGGCGAGGAAGGAAGCGGCCCTAAACAGCTGGCTAGCCCGCGCAGCGCAGAGCGTTACGGGAACGGCACCACCTTGATCGCGGATTTCGGCAACCGACGCGTCCTGTCGGTAAATGCCACCCAAGAAGTCACCTGGTGTAAAGATAACCTGTTAGCTCCGATCTACGCTGCCAGATTATCCAGCGGACATGTCTTGATCGTCGATTGGGGTGCCCATCTGGTACTAGAAGTAGACGAACGCGGAATGCCCATCTGGCAATTCGGGCAGCTAGGCAACGGAGGTAAAGGCTTGAATCAGCTTTTCCATCCAGAGCATGCTTGCCGGCTGGATAATGGCAACACCTTGATTTGCGACACCCAAAATCATCGGGTATTAGAAGTGACTCCCGACAAGCAAATTGCCTGGCAATACGGTGGCGAACCCCAATTCTTGGGGCGCAAAGGCCGGTTTGCCATGCAATTCCTTACTCCGGTCGTAGCCTGGCGCTTACCGAATGGACAAACCATCATTCACCATGCCGGGTCTAACCATCTGGTGGAAGTCGAGCCCGACCTCAATATCAGCTGGCATTTTACCCTGGCTTTTTAGCAAGGCAGGCGGGTTTCACCTGTCAAAACTCGAAGATATCGTAAGCGTCCGTTGGCACGTCTAGCAATTCAGCATCAAACCATTCCTCGATTGGTGGCCTGAGATTAATGATCTTCAGTTTATCGGAGGTATAGCGATAGTGAATTTTGCGCCGGAGGCAAGCTACCAGTTCATCAATAGATCTTTCCTGGGTCACCAGTACTACCTCACGTGCCGGGATATGCTTACAGACATATTCCAGGATATCCAGGTCAGAATCCAGGCATTGAATCCAGAGTTCTGGCTCGCCTTCCCAGTTCAATACTGCGAAATCTGGCTGTACTTTATACTGCAAGCGTGGGCTGACGCAGAGTTTATCGCATTCCCGAAAGAAAAGGGCATAAGCGATCGCGCGTAACTTGAGATGGCTACTCGCCTCATCTTTCCTTTTGTAGAGCACGAGTTGCTCATGTCGTCCCAGCCGAAACCGGAACTTGCCCTCTACGCCGTTTTCCAACACCATGACATTTGCATCTTAACAGTTTAGCAGTGGCTGCCAAAATTCTGGCAACCTTTTAGTAACTTGAACAGGGAGATATCTGGCATGCGATTTCGCTCCGTGTTGGTAATGGTCAGTTTGTTGTGCCTTACCGCCTGTAACGTCCTTCCCGGATGGCTGGTCGATGCAAAAAGCGTTCTGAAAGGACAGATTTCGGGCAGTGGTATGAGCAAAGATACCAAGCTAGCCGTCGTCTTCGGCCTGCCAGATCCGTCCGAATTCTCGCAAGCAGAAGTGATAGCTGTCGCGTCGGATGGGAGTTTTAGCTACCCGATTCCCGCCGGGCAAGAGAACCTCACGGCCTTCGCGTTCCAGGACACGAACGCCAATTCGCGGGTCGATGCTGCTGAACCAAACTCCTTCGAGGTATCGAAATGCCGTAACTGCAGCTATATCCAGGCAACGCTCGATCGTGACGTATGGAAGGTATTGATCCGGGAGGCCGGTGCCACGCTGCAGGTAGATATCGCCAATGCCGCCATCCGGTTCAATGGCTGATAGCAATATCAATGAAAAATAGTTCATCAATAGCAAAAAAGGTGAGATAAGCCCAGTAATTACTAATCCTTTACTTAGAGTTTGCTCTTCATTAACGCAGGATCGGGTTCGGCAATAACGATAGACTATCTAGCCAAGTTAATGAAAAGAAAAATTAATATAAGAGGAAAATCTCCCATGGCAATTGCCGAAAATTCTCCACCAAAAAAGCGCGAAACTTCCCACAACTTGAAATGGCAGAGCGCTAAACGCTCGTTAGCCAAGCCAGCGGCTAACAACGTCAATACCAACCGCTT
>JACQUT010000103.1 GCA_016267585.1 Cyanobacteria bacterium NC_groundwater_1444_Ag_S-0.65um_54_12 | reverse complement strand
GTTCATGAGATCCCAGCAACTAAAGTGAATTTTTCGCGCTGCGCTGAAATTGCCTGCCTGTGCCAGATCGATCAGATCTTTCAGCAGCGGACCTGCCACATGGGAAGCCACGCTGATGACGCCATAACCACCTACTGCCATGATGGGCAACGTCAAGGTATCGTTACCGCTATAAAGGATAAAGTCGTCTGTCGCATGGGCCAGAAACTCGCAAGCGGTATCCAGGCTGCCACTAGAGTCCTTGAGTGCAACTATGTTAGCGCAATCAGCGGTCAGGCGCCGCAGCGTCCCGGCAGCAATACTGACTCCAGTGCGTGGCGGGTGATTGTAAAGGATAATCGGCAATTGTACACTTTCGGCCACTGCTCGAAAGTGACGATAAAGTCCTTCTTGATCGGGTCGGTTGTAATAAGGTGCGATCAAAAGGAGGCCACTGGCGCCTAGCGCTTCAGCCTCGCGGGAAAGAGCGATGCTAGCGGCCGTGTCGTTAGAACCAGTGCCTGCAATGACCTTATCGCCACCAACCGCCCTGATCACTGCCGCAAGCAGCGCCAGCTTTTCATCATGGCTTAGCGTAGGCGACTCGCCGGTCGTACCGCATATCACCAGGCCAGCAGAGCCGTTCGCCAGCAAATTGCGAGCTAGCTGGCTGGCGCGGACCAGATCCACTCCCCCGCTGGCATCGAAAGGAGTGACCATGGCAGTTAATAGCCGCCCCCATACTGGCATTAATTGAACTCCCGGTTGGTTAGATTGACGAACTACTGAGATTTTCTCATGGTAACAAAAACCCGTCTAGCTACCCGAAGCCTTTCCTTTCAGCTATCAGGAAATTGCCCCAGGAGATTTCAGCAACCCATCTTGCAGCAGTACCTCGGCGATCTGGATGGCATTGAGCGCGGCCCCTTTGCGAAGATTGTCGCCACATACCCAAAAATTCAAGCCATTAGGATGGGAGAGATCGCCTCTGATGCGCCCGACCAGTACCTCGTCTCTACCCGCACAGTCCATGGGGGTAGGAAGGTCAGCTGGTTCATCCATCACATGTATGCCAGGCGCCCTGGTCAGGCAGGCTCTTACCGCCGATAATTCTACCGGGCGATCGAACTCCACGTTTACCGCCGCCGAATGGCCTACTTTGATCGGAACGCGAACACAAGTACAACTCACGCGTAGCTCGGGAAGATCGAGGATTTTGCGCATCTCGGAGGTCATCTTGACCTCTTCGCTCGTATAACCGTCTGCTCGGAAACTGCCGATAGCCGGAAGCAGGTTGAACGCGATAGGTTTAGGAAATACGGTGGAAGATAATGGCTGATCGGTGATCTGGGCTCGAGTTTGCGACTCTAGCTCCTGTACGGCTTCTTTGCCAGCACCTGCTACCGATTGGTAGGTCGAGACCACGATGCGTTGTAGCTGCCCTAATGCTTGGAGCGGAGCTAGCGCTACCAATACGATCGCGGCGGAACAGTTAGGATTGGCGATTATTCCCCGGTGACCCCGTGCCGCGCTGGCATTGATTTCCGGAATGCACAAGGGGACAGTGGCAAGCATACGAAATTCGGCCGTGTTATCGATTACTACTGCCCCCGCTTTGACGGCAACCGGCACTAGCTCACGCGAGATTTGTTCACCAGCACTGGAAAGCACCAGATCTACCCCACAAAAACTGTCTGGAGTAGCTAGCTCTACCTGATAGTTTCTGGGGCCCAGCGCAACCATGGTTCCGGCTGAGCGGTCAGAAGCAAGTAACTTGAGCGAACTGATCGGAAAGTGGCGTTGTATCAGCAAACGCAACATTTCTTGGCCCACCAGGCCAGTAGCACCCAGAATTGCTAGACGATAGCCATTCATAGCTAGTGCTCCTTGATATCGCTCCTTTGATCAAGCTACCGGAAAAGCCAGAGAGAAACAGCTTCCTTGCCCGCTGCGACTTTCCAGGTTTACCTGTCCATCTTGCAATTCTACCAGCTTCTTGACGATGGTAAGACCTAAACCCAAGCTGCCATTGCGGTGCTCTTCCGCGATATCGAGTTGCCCAAAGGGTTCCCAGATCTGGTCACGGTCTTTTTCGGCGATGCCTACACCAGTATCTCTTATGTCGATCCTGGCAGTATTTTCTTGCGCGTAAACTCGGATCTCAATCGTGCCACCGGATGGCGTAAACTTACGCGCATTGTCCAGCAACTCTAACAAGAGCTGAGTGATGCGCCGCGAATCTCCAGCAATCGGTGGCGTGGCGGGATCGGTAGCGATACATAACAACAAGCCCTTGTGGCGAAATTCTTCCCGCACTATGGTGGCGATGTTGACCACGATTTCCGGCAAGCAGACTTCAGTTTTGTATAATGGCAAGCTGCCACCTAGTAGAGCACTATAATCAAGCAAATCATTGATATGATCGGTTAACTTCCTGCCCCCGCGCAATAAATTTTCTAGTAGTTCTTCCTCAGGATACATCTCCTGCAATAGCTCGGCGTAGCCGATGATGAGGGACAAAGGTGTCTTCATTTTGTGGGAAAGCGAGGAGAGAAATTGATCCTTCAGGTGCTCCAGCTCCCGAGCTTTTTGCAGCTCGACTTCTTGCCTGGCTATCGTTTCGTCAGCTGGCTGGCGATTAGCCCACAAGTACTTCAATCCAGCTACGGTCCAGCACGTGGTGCCGAGGCCAGTGACTGCCAACAGCAAACTCAGCAGGATCAGGGACGTACCGGTTGCCAGTATCTCGGCAACACTACCCCAAAGGAAGATCATTCCTAGCAATAACGGCAACAGCACAGCGTTGGGGAGCAGGCGACGTGCCACGAGTCCGACCGGATCGTCCCTTACGAGCATGGGTGAAAACAACTTTGGCGACACATCCCTGCCCCCCCCTCTTTGTCT
>JACQUT010000102.1 GCA_016267585.1 Cyanobacteria bacterium NC_groundwater_1444_Ag_S-0.65um_54_12 | reverse complement strand
GCTCAACGGCAAGCCGGTCACCGTAACGGCAGCGGCAGACGAGAAGTTATTAGAGATCCTGCGTGATCGCTGTAATATCACTTCCCCCAAGAATGGCTGTCTGCCTCAAGGAGCCTGTGGCTGCTGTACGGTGCTGGTCAATGGTAAAGCTACGCTGAGCTGCGTTCTGCCAGCACGGGCGGTAACGGGCAAGGAAGTTACCACGCTAGAAGGATTGTCCGCGGTGGAGCGCGCGGCTCTAGCCCGGGGTTTTGTCCAGGCTGGCGGGCTACAGTGTGGCTTTTGCACTCCGGGCATCGCCATGCGCACCCGCGCGCTTTTCGCCAAGTGCCAGAACCCAGGTGATGCTGAAATCACGCGAGCCCTGGAACCGCACCTTTGCCGCTGTACCGGTTATGCCAAGATCGTGCAAGGCATGCATCATGCCATCGCGGCATTGCGCGGCGAAGAGTTACCACCGCTGGACACCAGCGGTGGGGTGGGAACCAGTCTGCCCAAGTACGAGGGAGCAGATCTGGTCCTGGGCGAACGCAATTTCACGGATGATGTTCGACTTGCAGGCATGCGCCATGCGGCTCTGGTTTTCGCTGCCCATCCCCGTGCCAAGGTGCTGGCGATCGACACGACGACGGCGCTGGCTCTGCCCGGTGTCGAAGCGGTCATCACAGCTAGTGACGTGCCCGGCAAGCGTTACCGGGGGCTGGTATACCAAGATTGGCCAATCCTGGTAGCTTGCGGCGAATTCACCCGCTATACCGGTGACGTGCTAGCGGTGGTGGCCGCGCGCGACCCGCATACTGCCAGACGAGCTGCCCAGGCCGTCAAGGTGGAGTACGAGGTGCTCGAACCCATCACCTCGCCGCAGCAGGCGCTGCAAGCGGGTGCGCCTGCGCTGCACCGCGGCGGCAATCTCTTGGCTACCGCCGAGTTCAAGCGGGGCGACGTCGCGACAGCATTGCAGCGCTGCGACCATGTAGTGTACGAGACTTTCGAGACGCAATTTATCGAGCATGCTTACCTGGAGCCGGAATGCGCCGTCGCCACGCTCACTGCGGACGGTACGCTCCACGTATTTAGCCAGGGCCAAGGCATTTTTGACGATATGCGTCAGATAGCCGCTATCTTGGACCTGCCAGAAGAGCGAGTACGGGTCACCTTGCTGAGCAGTGGCGGTGCCTTTGGCGGCAAGGAAGATCTGACGGTGCAGGCTTACGCCGCGCTCTTGGCTGCCAAGCTGCGCTTACCGGTCAAGCTGGCGCTCCGACGTACGGAAAGTATCAGGTTACATCCCAAGCGTCACCCTATCAGGCTGGAATATATCGTGGGATGTGACGCGGCCGGTTATCTGCAGGCGGTGCAGGCACGGCTGATCGGTGATAAGGGCGCTTATGCCTCGGTAGGCAGCAAGGTTATAGAGCGGGCGGCCGGCCATGCTACTGGCGCTTATCATGTCCCCAACGTCGATATCGTGGCGCTGGCAGTCTACACCAATAATCCGCCTTGCGGAGCCATGCGGGGGTTCGGTGTCAATCAGGCCAATTTTGCCATCGAGAGCTGCCTTGATATGCTGGCCGAGCGCTGCGGGTTAAATGGCTGGGAAATACGTTATCGCAATGTGTTGCGCGATGGCTCGCTCTTTACTACCGGCCAGCGCATGCGCCAGGCTTCCGGGCTCCTTCGTACACTGGAAGCGGTCAAGGAACATTATCTGGCAGCACGCTACGCCGGCATCGCCTGTGGCATCAAAAACGTGGGCATCGGCAACGGCGTAGCCGACGTCGGCCGAATTCGGCTAGTCATAAACGATGATGAAACGGTTACGGTATTTACGGGACATACCGAGATGGGGCAAGGCCTCTTCACTATCTTGGTACAAATAGTCTGCGCCGAGACCGGGCTGACGCCTGAGCAGATTCTGGTGTCTGCCGATACCATACGGCCAGTAGATTGTGGCATGACGACCGCTTCCCGTGCCACGGTGCTAGCTGGGCGCGCCGCTATATCGGCCAGCACCGCGCTAAGAGACGAGTTGCAAAGTGGCCGCACGCTAAAGGAACTGATTGGCCGCGAGTTCTGCGGAGAATTCGTCTACGATGAAACTTGTGGCCCAAAGTCGCAGACTACCGATCCGATCACGCACATGACGTTTGGCTATGCTACGCAAGTGGTCATCCTGGACGATGCCGGGCGCTTGCAGAAGGTGGTAGCTGCGCATGACGTGGGCAAGGTTTTGAATCCGACTTTGCTCTCAGGCCAGATCGAAGGTGCCATTCACATGGGGCTAGGCTATGCGCTCACCGAAGAGCTTTCGATAACCGGAGGCGTACCGCAAGCTGATCTGCGAAAACTCGGTATTTTGCGTGCCAAGGATATGCCGGCCATCGAACTGATTCTCATAGAGGAGCCAGAGCCGACCGGGCCTTACGGAGCACGTGGTGTCGGTGAGATTGGCCTGGTGCCCACTGCACCGGCAGTGGCGGGAGCGCTTCACGCTTTTGATGGCATCCGTCGGACACGCTTACCGATGAAGAACTCCCCGGCGGCCCAGTTTATTTTGCAGTGACCCGTCGGGTGATTGCCGAGCAGCTTGCGGCCATGCAGGGGGTTTTTAGCGAGGCGCTGCGAGCTGGCTGAACAATTGCGCCATCAGCAAGTTGAAGGTCGGCGGATCCACGTATTCGTTGATTGCCCAGGTACCGTCCGCCAGTCGATAAGATTGCCGCAGGCCATGAGATTTTTTGTATGCCACCACTGCCGCGGCAGTCGGGGCGTCGAAGTTACCGGTAACGGGTACCGGATGTCCCAGCTTGGTGAGTGCGCGCTGCAAGTCGCGCACGGCGGGCGCTTGATCGGTACCAGGTCCTAACGTGCCATCCTTTTCGTAGCTACGCACTTCGGTCAGGAAGGCGTCCACGTTCTCTTGCGTTGATTCAAGCTGGTAAGCGGTGGCGATCGCCCGATACCACAAGGTCAACGGCGGCGGGCTTGCCTGCCCCGGTGACGGCGTGGGCGCTGGGGCAATTTTCCCCCCTTCTAGTTGCTCGAAAGCGGTCAGCAGATTGATGCGCGGCACTTTGCCGTAGGGAAAATCCGTCGTCGGATCGCCCGTTTCCAGCAACAACTGACGGATACGCTCTACCCCTAGCTCGGGATGGCGCGACAGCAGCAAAGCGGCCGCACCAGCGACATGCGGCGCCGCCATGCTGGTACCAGTTTCGTAGTCATAGCGATCGCCCGGCAAGGTAGATAAAATTAACACCCCGGGTGCAGCGACATCTACATAAGAGCCATAATTCGAGAAAAAAGCACGCGAATCGTCAGTCATCGTGGCACCGACAGCCAGGCTTTCGGGATAAGCGGCTGGATAATTGGGCTGATCGTCTCCGGCATTGCCCGCCGCCACCACGCACAGCACACCGCGGCGCGTAGCTTCCTGAATCGCCTGCTGCAACGTCAATACATCTAGATCGCCGCCCAAAGAAAGGTTGATGATCCGTGCTCCAGCTGCCACGGCATCCATGATGCCGTCGGCGATATCAGCCTCCGAGCCCTCTCCCTGATCGTCGAGCGCTTTCACCGCGTAGATCTTGGCTCCGGCTGCCACCCCGGCGATACCTTGACCATTGTTCGCTTTGGCAGCAATGATTCCCGCCACATGGGTGCCATGGCCGTGTGAATCTAGTGGATCGCGATTCTTGGCTACCAGGTTGGCACCCTTGGTGACCACGTCCTGGAGATCGGGATGGCGGTAGTCCACGCCGGTATCGATCACGCCGACCAGGACACTGTCTTGCACCTGGTAACCAGCTAACCAGAGCTTGTGGGTCCGGATCTGATAGTAACCCCACACGTAGTCCATTTCCGGATCGCTGGGACCATCATGGTCAGACACGCGCAAGCGATAATTCGGCTCGGCATAGGCGATAGCTGGATCTTTTTGCAAGTGAGCGATATTCTGCACCGAGTAGCCACCACTAGCTAGCCGAAAAACCGCCGTTCCCGGTAGCTTGAGATCGCGCAGACGCTTGGCACCCGGAATATCATGCACCTGGCCGTCACGAAAATGCACGATAATCTCGGATGGCTGGCCCGTAACCGCTGGTTTAGGCAATTCCAGGCGGGTTTGCGGCTTGAGACCACCGCTTTCGGTTTGCCGCAAGGCCAGCACGATTTCGGTGCTGGGCGGCGGTGTAACCGCCGGGGCAGTCATTGGCAACGGCCGGACTGCCAGCGTGCTTGGTACCAGATCCTGGCTACTTTGCGGGCGCAGGCAACCAGTGATGAGCCAGGGCAGTAATAATGCCGCATAATTACGGCTAAAAGCGCGTTCGAGCATCGACTCTCTGAAATGTAAATTTGTTATTAGCGGGTTACCGATTAATTATTTATATCCCGCTCGCAGCATCATAACTGACGTGGAACCTTGCCGCTGGAAGCCCAGCGCCGAGGCATGGAAGCTCATGCCAGCGATCTGAACCCGGTAGCAGCACTGATCAACAAGGCGATGATAGCAATTACCCCCGGATTCGCAGGGCGGCCGCCGGCAAACCCCGAGCTGACCGCTGCGCTCGTGCATCTCCAGCGCGACAGTTCAGTTATCGAGAAAAACGGCCGAGAAGCCCGTGAGCCTAGCCGCACGGGAGCTAACGTATCGGCTCTACACCATCTGCCACGCGCAATCTGGCACTGCGCAGCAAGGTGCTGCCAGCCAGGTCTTCGCTCCAGCCCAAGAAGATAGAATCACCACAATTGGTCAGCGCAGGCGTTTGCGCCTGGCTTGCTACCGTGATCGGCAACTCTGGACCCAACTGGCCAGCTGCTGGGTCGATCGCCCTGGCAAAGATGGTTCGGTGTTGCCCACCATCACGCCGATCATCCCATGCCGCCGCAAAATACTTACCAGACCAGGCCAGCGCTGGATTCCGCTGATCGAATGGTGCATTGGTCAGCTCCCAGCTAGTTCCCAGGTCCTGGCCAGCAAAACCTATCAAGGACGCCAGGATATCGCTGAATCGCTGCCGTTCCTCCGACCAAGCTACCAGTATGCCACTCGATCCAGCTGCGAGTGCCACTGCACCGCGTAGGCCACCACCGCCACGAATGGTTACCAAATTTCCCGCCAGCTGGCCATCTAGTTTCACCAGGCGGCCTACAATTCGGCGTCCTGCCCGATCCGCTTCGTCCCAGGCGACGAAGAATTGCCTGCCAGCCAAGCAAACAGCTGGCCGCTGCGGATCTTGGCTCTCCGGTGGGCTGATAGACATTATCCCTGATAACGGTCTTTGGGCGGTATCGATTGCCAGCGCTTTTATTCCGGTGTTTTCATCCCATACTAGCAAAGCTTCATTGTTGGTGGCTGCTATCGCTACCGAGTCCAGCGTCCCGGTCGGATCAGTGAACTGTAATGGAGCAATATCTGGTATACCAGTCGAAAGAGTGGCTCCCAGCAGCCATGGCCCGCTAGCATCCGTTTCTGGCAAAGGGTGCCAGATAGCTAACAAGGTATCTCCCAGAAAAACCAAGCTAGGCTGGAAACCCACCCCGATGTTGAATTTTCCGGTAGTACGAGCAGCAGAAACTTGATTCAATTGTATTTCGCCGGTCAGCTTGGCAAAGGCGTACCAGGTAGCTTTACCATCACAGGCGATCGCCGGACGAGCCCGTTTGACCTCTCTTGCCAGATCGAAAGGCGAATCCGCCAAAGTTAGCCGCGGACCAGCTTCTTTGGCATTGACTGGTAAAAGCTTGGCCAGATCGACTGGCTTGAGTTCGTCGGCGACTCTGGCGATCGCTGAAACTAACGCTGGATCATCATCTACTACCTCGGGCAGCTTGGCGAGGATCCAGTTGGTAACTGCAGCCAGTTGCCCTTCTTCCGAAAACGCTATGTCAGCTTTTGCCCCTTTGGCTTTTTGCTGCACTGTGGTAGCCAGCGCTTGTGAGGTGATCGAAGCCTTGTTGAGCATATCGGCAAAGCTCCAATTGGCAGCCTTACTGGGATCGGCAGCAAAGGCCCGGTCCAGCTGGCGTAATACCTGGGGCTGCGTTGTAGTCTCCCGGGTAAGGCTAGCCAACTTGGTGCTGGCCAGTCGCCAGTTGGCGAAGCCTCCCTGATCGAGGGCGAATGAGTCAGAAGCCGCACCGGCCAAGCGCAGATAAGTGAAAGCCAGCAGGGTCGAACTGGGTGACAGATCGGCGCTAGCCGCTGTGGTGCCATAAGGTGTCCGGAAAGGCATTGCCAAGAAGCCAACCGGCTTTTCTGCTCCATAGATGGCCTGTAATATCAGCGGCGATCCTTCGCCTGCTTTTACCGATAATTGATAATGGCCGTCGCTGGTAGTAGTTTCCCCCTGGATTTGTGCAGTGGTGGGGTCTATAGCCTGCACCCGACAATTGGGCAGGGCGATCGCTTGCATGATGCGGTATGGTGTCACCTGGGTCAAGGGTGTCACTTGCGTGAGCGGCGTGACCTGGGTGAGTGGTGTAACTTGGGTCAATCCTGCCGGTGGCAGAAGTTGTCCGGAGATCTCTATCGTACTGCTTGCTGATTGGGGGCTAGCCGCAGTAGAAAATGGGAATCGCAGTGTGATGCCAGCAACCAGCAAGCAGCCGGGTCCGGTAAGCATGCCGCAAAGTAATAAAATTGCCCAAAATCGTCTCATGGTAATGGTTTGAGCGTTCGCCCACGTTCGCCACCGTAAGCATCGTATGCACTATAAATAGTCAATAAAGCGATTCCGCCAAAGGCACCATAAGCAATGACTGGTCGTTGAAATGCCAGGCCAGCCACTTCGAGCAGCCAAAATCCTAGCCCCAAGCCGAGCTGCAGCTGGCCGCTCGTCCAGCGCTGTTGCAACAGCTGCCCTGCTCCGGGTAACAAGAGAGAAGCTAGCAGACCGTCCCAGTGTCCGCCAGAGTGCACCGGCTCCGCAGCCTGCTCTGCACTTTGGGTAGCAAGCGCTACCGGCAATGGCTCGGCTGCTACCCATGCCGGGCATGCCGCTACCAACACTGCAACTAGTAATCCTAGACCACCGCTCAAGCGACCTTGTCCACAGAGGGGATCCCCTGCGACGCGAAGCGCCGGGGGAGAGTGGACAAGGTCGCTTGAGCGGTGGTCAAAACTCTTGCTCATTTATGTCTACTATACAGCAACCGGCAAATGGGTCTAAGGTCCAGGTATGCCAAGCGCTGCCGGTAAGGCCACTGGACGATATTCGGCATCGAGCGCAAAAGCTTTCGTCATGATCACCGGCAGAGCGGTAAACGAACGGCCATCCGCCAAAATCGGTTCCAGCTTGACGATATCCTGGAAAGCCGTGCCATTCGGCAGTTCGATCGCCGTGCGTACCAGACCGTTGCGACCAATGGCGCGGTAGGTTCGTCCGGCTAGTGAAGAGAGTCTATCGGAACGATTCCGTAGCTGCAACCTGATACCCAGATTGGTGTGGCTGGCCGGATGTTCGAATTCCACTATCAGGTAATTCCGCAGATCGCCTACCTGGCTGCCTATGATCTGTCTCCACCAAGAACCTGTCTCCCCCGCTTGGCGCGTTTTTCCTTCACGAGCCAGCTCTACTCCCGTCAAGCGGTAGACCCACGGAAAGCGATCGAGTGCTTCTTCCCGCGATCCCAAGGGTTGCGGGAATACCGGTAATCTTAATTTATATGGGCTCTCGCCTCGATCGCTGTACAGATTATTGCGGGTGCTGATGCGCAAGATCGGATGAGAGTCTTCGTAACGGCCATGGAAAGCCAGGATGCGGTGCAAAAAGCCCTGATAAGTGGCTTGCTGCCCGGTAATGGCATAAACCCAGTCTATATCTGCGGCTCTTCCCCAGAGGGCTAGCAAATCTGCGGTGAGAGTTCCACCGTCCTCATTGGTCAGGTAAGCGGTGTAACGGAGGCCAGCGGTGTCATCGACAGTCAAAAAGAGTGGAGTGTCGGTGGAAAAAGCGTCCGGGCGCGCATAGATAATGGGGGCGTGGGCAAGCGCGGCGTAGTTCGAATCGCTGGCTTGGCAGACGGCAATGCTAACTTGCTGTAACTCGACGCCGCTAGCTCCGCTAGCTGAAAGTTCTGGCCGATAGCGAATCGTCAAAACGTGCGATCCTTGGTGCACTGCTCCCAGCAATACCTGATAGGTGGCAAGAGTTTCGCCACGGTATAGAATAACCTCCTGATTGTGCTGCCCATCGAGATAAATACTCATGACGGCAGATTCGCGCCCGGCGATCGCCCAATCAGTATCGCGTCCGCGCGCTGTCAGCGTCAGTAACCCTTCACCGGAGGCGGCGCAGTAAAGATTGCTTCGAAAAACCTGCTCGGCTGAATTCAGGATTACAGCCTCACCCTGGTCAGCGAGGGGCAAAGTGGTGGCGACCGGATCCGGCAGTGGCTGGCTTGACGAAGACGTGATCTTGACAGCGGTCTGATCGAGCTGGGTGACGTCAGGCGCGTAGTGTTGGGGCGATCGCCTTGGCAAGGCGGCAGCGCTGACCGAAGCTGCCAGGGATAGCACCGGCGTCGCTTCACGATACGAGCCACAGCCCAGCAAACTGCCTAGCAGCATCAGCATGGGCATTATCATGGCGTTGCCACGAGTAATTGAGCGGATGATCTTGACAAATTGATACATTTCGGTTCATGCGCAAGTTTGCGCAACCAGCTAACCGACGTGGGAGCAATATTGCTGCCCTTGCCTGATAAGGTACGATTTGCTTTGAGTTGATCGAACTATACCCGGCATCTGTAAAGTTACTGTTAAGATCAAACCAAGCTCTCTTTGGGATTTTTCTTAGTTTGGTTGATCGATTGCCCTTGATTGACCAGGCAAGCTCTTCTTAATCGGATCTTCAGCAGCAGTGATCAGCAAAAAAGCCTGTTACTATGGGCTCTGAATAAGTCGAAAAGAGATCCTTGGATGACGATACCTCGCGTCTCGTCAACGAAAGCTTCAAGCGTCTCGGCAGAGGTCGCTCTCGAATCGACACTCAAGCGTCCCGCTCCGTGGGAGATGGCAGCCGGCGTTCGGTGGCTGGGCTACAAGTACGCCAGGATTCCCAAGGGCCGACCGAAGAATATCTTCAACATGCTCCGAAACTACCGTGACTGGGATCTCGGAGAGAAGTACGCGAAAGAGGTTCTTGCAGTCTATGAAAAGTCAAAATAGGGCACTTCCGCACTGCGGATCCTCGGCGGGCGTATTTTCCGAGCGGAGTTCATCCTCGATGCTTTGTAATGCGCGCGTTTGCCGGGCTGAATCGAGCACCTTCTGGAAGGTATCCCGGGAGCCGGTGAGGAACAGGACTCGATTCTTATACTGCTGTTGGTCCCACCAAGCTTGCCAATCGGCCGAGATGGGCAGCTGGTTAGCCTGACCGCCAGGACGCACAATAACAAGAGTGGTCTTTTCCTGCTCAATAGGCACCTCGTCGGGTGGCGGCAGAACCTTGACGATCTGATAGCAGTCACGAAGCGAGGCGGAGAAATACGAGTCCAAATGTTCCCGCAACATCCGCTCGACAGTTTCGGAATGAAGCGAAAGCGCCGTAGAGCGTAACTTGGCGGCAAGATTCTGCTAGTTTTTAAAGAAAAGCCGGCCATCGGCGGAATTGTGGAGGTACCAAGCGCGAATCGCGAGCTTATCCAGGACATTTGCCTTAAAAGTGGATAGGTCGCGCCCCGGACGCATGAGGCAATCAACGAGCTGATACTCGCGAAGACCATGGATCGAGCCCGGTGTGGTCGACAAGGAGGAGACCAGAATCAGCCGGGCGGTATCCGAAGCGTCATGATTGCCGTTGGCAACATCGATTTGCTCAACCTCGGCATCGCCGCCGTGAGCGATGTCATGTGCAATGGCTTCGCTGAGCGATGGGTTGATAGTGCGAATTTCGGACGCAATTTCGTCCAGGTTGAGATCGAGATCGTAAGGATGGATAAGGTCCATCTCGGCTGCTTTCCGAGAACTCCAGAGATTTGCCACCACCATTTGCATAAGGCGAATGACGCCGCGGGTCTGCTGGAAGCCTTCGTTTTCTTTGAATTTCCCGACTAGTTCGCGCAAGTCGGGGTGGAACGGATAGGCGTCGACAACGCGCGTGTAAAGCGCCTCGGGTGCTGTGGTGGTGAGGTTCATTCGGACAGCCTCACGCAGGGAGTCTCGGTAGGCTGCTGCAACACGCTTGATTTCGGATTCTGGCGCGACCGTCTCAAACAGGCGCTTACGCAGAATGTGGTAAAGCTCATCGCCATTTGGATTAACCGGCGTGATCGGAACGGCAATGCGTTTAGCTTCAGAGCTAATGCCTTGAATGGCTCGGTTGAACGCGGCCTCCAGCGCAGATTGGCCTATGCTGAAATTCGACCCGGCCAGATCCGACATGACCAGGCACACGTTATCCATTTCGGCGATCGCGACGAACAGGTTTGCCAATGCCGTCGTCGTGACCACACCTAGATCGGCATTTCCAACCGGAACCGCCACCGCATATTCGAGATAGGGCGGGAGTTCGTCGAGAAAGAGGACCAGCGGATCCCCGCCCAACAACTGCTTCCAAGCCTCAGGGCCGGGAGCATTCAGCAGAGGCGAAATGTAGCGAGCGAATTGCTCCGCCTTTCCAAGGGTTTCCGCCATCGATCCCCAGATGCCTCCAGCGGCGTCTGTGTTTCGACCATTGAACCCGACCACACGGCAGGCACCGAGATTTGGCGCGGGGTTTGACGCGCCGAGTACTTCATTGCGCAAGCCAGGATCGCGAGCTAGCAGACCGAGGGCGATCATGCTGTGGGTCTTTCCGCCGCCCATGGCTTGGGACAATAGGAAAACAGACGAGCCTGCGCTCTCGCCACCGAGGTGGCGCAGCGCTCGATCCACCAGCGTAAGCATGCCGGAGGTAAAGTAGTTTTCCTCAAAGAACTCTGATCCCCTGACCTGCCCTTTGAGAAGGGTGTCGAGGTTCAGGACTGTCGCTCGGCGGTCAGCGGCGGAGACGGAGGGGCGTGGATTGCAAAGGGCCTGGAGGCTCATGGTTGCTCCCAGCAAGGTTGGCACGTAAGGGGCGGGAATCAGGCTGCTCCTCATGCCCGAGCAGGCGATCAATTGCCCTAGGATACCACCCCAAGGGCAAACGAAGCCCACCCGCGACCGCACCTTGGGGCCCATCCTGCCCTCTTGCTGGGGCCGCAAAGCTGGGGGACCTGCCGACTTCCCGATCCCGGGAACGGCTAGATAGGCAATCACCGTCGGATTGAGCGGACCTCCGCCCGTCCCTCCTCGCGGCTCCAAATTGTTCCGCAATCGACGTCGTAGAAGTTGGCTTCGATCCGCTCTCGATTCGCCTCGATCCAGGCGCCCGCGCCATCATGCCGATTCCCCCGTGCCTCGCCTCTGACAGATATAGAGGCATTCCCTCCATGGGCAGCGGTGAGCCCCACTTCACCGCCGTCGTCCGTAGCGGTGAGCCGCAGCTCCGCGGCCAGGCCAGCGTACTCGGGATCCTCGTCAACGTCGCGCTCAAGGCCCAGGCGGATACGCTCCTGTCCCGCGCCGTCGAAGATCCGGATCGCGGGTTCGCCGTCAATGAGGCCGAGCTCAATCCGACGCCGGCCGTCTGGGCCCCTGATGATCAGTTTGTCGCCTACCAAGTCGGGCATGATTACTCGCTCCATAAGAACCTAATCCAAGGAGGAGCGAGGATACGAGCCATTCTAGAATTTGTCGATTGTCCGCTATAGGAATCAGGGGCCCGTTGAAAATGACCGGACCCCTGGACCGCTACCACTACCTGCGGGCCGAGTTCGTTCCACCAAGAAGGGCGGCAATCTCGACCTCGCCGGTACTCTCGAAATACGCCCCCAGCGCAGCCCGGAACAATTCCATGCGGTTCCGGAGGCCCATCCGCCGCCAGGCATCGTCGATAAGCTCCACAGTCGCGGTCTCAATGCGTAGGGGAAGCACCATCACCTGGCCGCCCAGATTCCGAGGCTGCCAGGGGCCCAGCGGAACCCGGCCCATTTGGGCCTCGCGAATCTTCCAAATTAAGTAGGTCCGGCTCTCGCTGGTCGTGCCGCGACCGATGACTTCACGATACAGGGCCTGCAAGGCCCGAACGTCGAGCTTCGATAGCTTAGGTCGGCTACCAGCGCCTCGGTCGCATCGGGTGTGGTCAGGCCGGTCCGGGGCTCCGGCTCTGAGAGGCCGACCTCGATCGGATCGGCGCCGGGGTCAGCGGTGCCACCCACCGGAGCGCCGCCGCTCAGCCCTGCGATCTCGCCCTCCGGCGCACCCGCCGCGATCGCTTCCGTGATCCGCCGGATGAGGAATTTCCGGTTCGGACTGCGCGTCTGCTCGCCGACGATCTCGGCGAACTTCTCTTGCAACTCGTTCACCTTCAGCCTGTCGAGATCCTCGATCGCCGCGGCCTTCATCATGGTCGTCTCCCTTCTCGCGCCCCCCGAGTGCGACTCGGGGCTGGTGACGACATTGAGCAGCGACTTGGGCACCGACATCCACCAGGTCTTCGCTTCATGTCGAGCTGCAACACGCAGCGCCGGGCGGATCGTAACCCCGCATAGTGACGCCCGTCACACAACCAGCATTACGCGATGTTTTCGCCGGGCAGGCCGATCTTTTGGTTGCGCTACGAACATCGGTTCGATATAATGGACTGGTCGGAACATTCAATTTGCTCAAGGAGGGCCGTCCACTTCGATCCGCGGGGTCCCAAGGCCCAAGGGCTCCCGAAACCGCCGGTGACGCCAAGCCTCGTCAGGGGTAAGATAGTCTGTTTGAGGGCTACTCGGCACCATGAAGAACGCTATTCAAAAGGAGCGCGGCTCATCACCGTGTTCCTGCGACTTCGCCTGGGTGCCGTTTGGCCTTGAGAAGGCAGGCCAAGAGTGAAAGCTGACCTCTTGAAGCGCCTATTCAAGGCAATTCGCTCTGAGCCGCCAAGCAAGGTCAATGTCTTGCTCGCCTCGATAGTGGAGGAAGAGCGGCGGAAGGGGCACGTCGAGCTAGCTCGCCAGCTCGCTCAAATTCTAGAGAGATCTTCGCAGCCGAGCCCAGAGGATCTAGCTCCTTCTGGCTTCGACACGTCCGAGAGATCTTTCAAGGAACTGCCGAGGAGTCGAAGGAGCAACGCGCCGCTTGTTACCGTTGTTCCCCCTCAGCTCATCCGGCATCAGATGGTGCTGCGGGAGGACATCGAACGTCGTTTTGCCCGCATTGAACGAGAGTATGCCGCACGAGGCCGCTTGTCTAAGTTTGGCCTTAAGCCACGAAAGAAGATCTTGCTTTTTGGGCGCCCAGGTTGTGGCAAGACCCTCGGAGCGGAGCGTCTTGCCTTTAATACGGGGCTGCCATTGCTTAAGGTCCGCTTCGACTCGATGATTTCCTCCTACTTTGGTGAGTCTGCAACCAATCTAAGGTCTGTGTTCGACGCCGCAATGGAAAAGCCTTGCCTCCTTCTGCTGGATGAGTGCGATTTTGTAGCACGGTCAAGAAATGAGAAGAATGACGTCGGCGAGGTTCCGAGGGTGGTCAACACTCTCCTGCAGTTACTAGATGACTACGATGCTCCGGGATTGCTAGTTGCAACGACAAACATCGAGGAATCTCTCGATAGAGCAATCTTTCGGAGATTTGACGATGTGTTTGAGATCCCGAAGCCAGATTCCCCACAAATACAGGAGCTTCTACGGCTTTCCTTCTCCGCTCTCGTCGTTTCTAAGAACATCAAGTGGAAGGAGCTATCCGAGCGCCTCAATGGCTTATCTGCGGCTGTTGTAGTTACTGTCGCCCAAAGCGCAGCGAAGCTATCCATTCTTGATGGCCGAGACACGATCTCGCTGGCAGAAATCGAGAGAGCGATCGCCGAGCTTGAAGAAACGAGGGGCTTGCAGGGCTGATGCCTTCAGAGTTTCAGCATCTACCTCTTCCTCTCAAGGTCACTGGACGTGCCCGTCTCTTCGGTGGTGGAGACGATTCTGAACAAACTCTCCAAAACAAAGAGAATCGCGAAGCCCACGGAGCCTATCTGAGAGATAGTGCAGAGAGAACCGGGCGGAGATGGGTTGAACGGCAGAACCAGCGAGAAGCTGAAGGGCGGCCGCACGTTCCACCAGGAATTCCATTGCTGCTCAAGCTCGACCAGACTGGGGACATTGACTACCTGAGATCGGCCTTTGAGTTTGAGGTAGTCGCCGAACAAGAAGACGGGTTCGTCATTGTGGCCACCAAGGAGATGAACCTAGATCATTTCCTTGGAAAAATCGACGGTTTTATCCAAGCTAAGCATGGCACTGGCGGGGCTGCCAGCATTCACCAACTTGTAGATGACGAAGACCAAGGAAAGCGCCTCGCCCGAATTCTATCGCCTCAAATCCTCGCAGAATGGCCCTCCATCGATGACAATGCCGATTACCTTGTTGAAATCGGCGTTGAATGCGTCGGAACGGCATCCCTAAGCGAGCTCAAGGACCGGAAGGACGACGAATCCGACGAGCACTGGGAAGCCCGGCTCGCAAGGTGGGAAGCAAAGAAACAAGCGTATCTGGCCAAGCTAGACGAAATCAAGGGCCAGCGCGAGGATCAACTTGTCGCCTTCGTGGGCGCCTATGATGGCCAAATTCTGTCTTTGATCGATCGTGAAACTAAGCAGTTTTTCGATTTTCCGGATAGCTTCACGGCCAAGATTTCCATGAGAGGCCAGGGCTTCCGCGACCTCGTTCTTAACTTTCCCCATATCTTCGAGGTTACAGAACCTGAGGGCATATCCTTCCCCTCAACAGCTGTAGCCGAAGAGATCATCGGAACCAACGTTTCGCTTTTGGCACCTGCTGAGGGTTCGCCGAAGGTCTGCGTAATCGACAGCGGTATTCAGGAAGGCCACGCTCTTTTGGCCCCCGCCATCTTGGGGAACGACTCTCACTCGTACGTCCCTGGAAATTCGGATGTAGCCGATCGAGTACAGAACGGCGGCCACGGAACTCGAGTTGCTGGGGCGATCTTGTATCCTGCGGGGATACCAAAAGCTGGAACCTATCAGCTTCCCTGTTTGATTCAAAACGCGAGAGTCTTGGATAGCGGTTGCCGGCTCCCACGTACCCTTTTCCCGCCAGTGCTCCTCGACCGGATTATCGCTAGGTACTATCAAGGCTCTGGAACAAGGATTTTCAACCATTCCATAGCGGGATGGACCCCCTGTCGACTCAAGCACATGTCAGCCTGGGCTGCTGCAATCGATTCTTTATCTTACGAATTTGACGTCCTCTTCGTTCAAGCTGCCGGCAACATACCGACGATTGGGGCTCCGCCAAATAGGCCTGGGATTTGGGACCATTTGGCCGCAGGCCGCTCCTATCCTGAGTACCTCCTTGAACGATCGGCCAGGATCCCGAATCCAGCGCAAAGCCTCCAAGCGCTGACGGTCGGCTCTGTAAGTCATACATCTTTCAATTCAGGCTTCGTTTCGTCATTTTGTGCCGGACCTCTCGAGCCGTCGGCGTTTTCTGCCACGGGCCCCGGCATCTGGGATGCGATTAAGCCAGACGTCGTGGAACTTGGCGGTGACAATGCCTATGACACGGGTAGCCCACCGAGTATCTTGACTCCTTCGGCAATTTGCACGGAACTCGTTCGATCTACCGCTGCTCCCCCCAGTCCTGCCTTTGCTGCTGATGCAGTCGGAACCTCCTATGCCGCACCGAAAGTCTCGTTCATTGCGGCGGAGTTGGAGCGGATATTGCCGGGCGAACCGGCGCTCCTCTATCGAGGGCTCATTGCTCAGTCGGCTCGATGGCCGGATTGGGCACTTGCCTTACCCATCGACCAGCAGGCATCGGTGTTCCGACACATCGGTTACGGGATTCCAAACCTTGAGAGGGCCACAAGCAACGATGAATACCGAGTGACCCTCCTAACCTCGGGTAGTGGTCAAATCAGGGCGAGGGAGGGACACATATTCGAGGTTCCTATTCCAGAGGGGATCCGAAATATAACAAGCGATACAGAGATCCTTGTCGAGATCACTCTTTCGTACGCTGCGAGACCAAGACGAACCCGGCGGCATATTCGAGGCTATTTGGGTGTCTGGGTCGATTGGAACGTAAGCAAAGTTGGGGAATCCCCACAGGCCTTTTCAGAAAGGGTCATTTACTCGGCTGCCAATGGTGATCGCAACGACGATGCCGAAGGGCTTTTTCCGTGGAAAATCGGATTTCGATCGGATTCGGGACAAATGAACGGCATGAGGAGAAGCACTGGGACGCTCCAGAAAGACTGGGCCGTCGTTAGATCTCACCAGCTGACCGAAGGGTTTTGCGTGGCCGTTGTCGGCCATGGGGGCTGGGACAACGATCGAGAGGCCGCGGCAAAGTATTCTCTCGTCGTAACGTTTGAGGCACTCAATCGCGATGTCCACATCTACGAGCCGATTCGTAGCGCCGTCGAGGTCTACCAGGTTCGTCAGCGGCAAGAAGTAGAGGTTGAGATTGAGACCGGTTGACGTCCAATTTCGCGGGGCTAGC
>JACQUT010000010.1 GCA_016267585.1 Cyanobacteria bacterium NC_groundwater_1444_Ag_S-0.65um_54_12 | reverse complement strand
CTAATAGATCGATCCGCTTTAGCGAACGCAAAAATGCTGAAAGATCGGCAAAACCTAGATCTGCTGTTGGGTAACTAGTACTGAGATCTGCCAGGATGTCCGAGGGCGAACGCTGTCCATCTAGTCTAGCCAAGATAGCATGTTCAATTTCCCGGAACCGGTAGTACTTCTTGCTAATAGGATCCTTGACGATGTACGAGATTTCGCCGTTTTGCACTTGCCGACTGATAACCAGATCGCTCCGGCATTTGAAGATTTCTTGGTTGTTTTGCGCAGTAAGCTTTTCGCTAATCACCAGCCGATTATAGAATACACTGGCCCAATTGTTCGCGATTTTGCCCCAAAAGCAGTGCCTGTGACCATTCTCACGCCCGCACCATACAACCGCTCCTTTATGGGTATGGTGGTAATGCCGAATAATGAAAAAGCCTAGCAAGGGTTGGTGCTAGGAAAGAAACGGTTGTTCTAGAGTGGTTCTTGCGCAGAAAGGAGCAGGTTTGGTGGCCAACGAAGAAGAAAATCGCACAAAAGAGAAGTTAGGAGTCGAAGAGCTCGAAGAGCGCCGGGCGCCCCGGGTTGGCTTTTCAGCAGCGGCCATGATGGGTGGTCCAGCACCAGGCATGGGCGACATGCATCATCCACCAGCTGGTGGCACAGCGTTCCCCGGAGGAGATTGGCACTCGACAGGTGGTGAACACTATGCTCCACCGCCCATGCATGATGCTCCGCCACCCGGTGGACATTATGCTCCACCGCCCATGCATGATGCTCCACCACCCGGTGGACCAGCACCAGGGTATGGTGCACCAGGTGAACACTATGCTCCACCGCCCATGCATGATGCTCCGCCACCCGGTGGACATTATGCTCCACCGCCCATGCATGATGCTCCACCACCCGGTGGACCGGCACCAGGGTATGGTGCACCAGGTGGACATGATGCCCCACCGCCCATGCATGATGCCCCACCGCCCATGCATGATGCTCCACCACCCGGTGGAACGACTGCCCACCATGCGCCGCCACCTGGCGGAGCCACGCCCGGTGGTTCACCGGCACCCGGTGGATATCATTCGCCACCTGGCGCACCAGGCTTCAGGCCATAAAGGTCTCAGTTGCCAGGGCGAACATAACAGCAACTGGGCGCTCCGCGTTACTCGGAGCGCCCAGTTGCTGTTATTCTGCTATGATAGCTTGTCTCCGAGTGCAAGATGAAACTACGGGCAAGTTTTTACCTAGGCAATAGAGGCATGGGATGACGGAATCAGGTTCGGCACTTAGCGCCCAAGCAGCGGTTGCGCGCCTTTTGCTCTTGCGAGAAGTAAGCCAAGCCTTCAATAGCTCGCTCGATCTGGTCAGGGTATTTCAGCTGGTGCTCGAGCGAGTAACTTCAGTACTTGCAGCCGAAGCTGCCTCGATCTGGCTGGTGCAAGAACCGTCTAATGAACTCCTTTGCGAGACTGCGATAGGTCCAGTCAAGGATCGGGTGCAGGGGATACGTCTTGACTGGGGCACGGGTATCGTGGGTTGGGTCATACAGCATGCAAAACCAGTGATTGTGGCAGATGCCCAAAATGATCGTTTCTTGTCGCGCCAAGTAGACTCAGAATCAGGCTTTGTTACGCGATCAATGATTTGCGCGCCCATGATGTCCCATGGGAAATGCCTCGGCGCCATCCAAATAGTTAACAAAGTTCCGGCAAGCGATCTATTCGTTCCGGATGATCTGGATTTGCTCGCCGATATGGCTATTGATGCCGGTATTGCGGTCGAGAATGCCAGATTGTATCAAGCCGAGAGCAAAGTACGAGAATTGCAGGCCCTTCTCAAGATCAGCCGCGAAATTACCGCAACGCTAGATCTCGATCGCCTACTCAAGACGGTAGTTAATATTCTTTCCTCAGTAGTGACCTACGATCGGTGTGCCATTGCCCTACAGGAAGGGGATATTTTGACCCTCAATGCTGTTTCGGGACAGGCAAAGATCGATCTCAAGGATCCAGTGACCAAAGTGCTAGATGCTTTCTTGCGACAGCTAGTTGGCCGTCAGGAACCAGGATATCTGGTGCTCCCAGATGGGAGCGAGGTGGTTTGCGACTACTTCAAAGAGCGACAGAGTAGCGCAATGCCTACCATAGCCAATTTCATGTCAGAGACCGGAAGCAAGAGTGTATTACTCTTGCCACTAAAAGATGAAGAAGGTCCGGTAGGCCTCCTCTGCTTGGAATCCAAAACTCCGGCGAATTTCTCTAGCTCGCAAATAGAGATCATCAGCATACTCGCCGCCCAGATCACAGTAGCCATCAGGAATGCTCAGCTGTATAGACAAGTACCAGCCATTAGCATAAAAGGACTCAAAGGACTGCTGCAACCGAAATTAATTACTAGACGTGGCTTGCTGGCGATAATAGCGGCCATGTTGACGATACCTTTACTGGTAGGAATTCACGTTCCCTTGCAAGTCTCGGGACATGCGCAGGTATTGCCGGCCGACCAGATCGGAGTTATTGCCCGTGAGGGCGGAATTATCAAACAAATCTACGTGAACGAGGGCTCTACCGTGCAGCAAGGGCAAACGGTAGCCCGGCTGGAGGAGCAAGACCTCAAGCTGGCCCTGCAATCCATCACGACCGATCTGGCGATTGGCCGGGTACGGGTGCAGCAGCTGCGCCTAGCTTCTGATGTGGGGAGTATTGCGGTAGAAGAACTCAAGATACGCCAGCTAGCGGCCAATGCAGCACTCTTGCAGTCCAAGATCGAGCATGCCAATTTGCTCGCCCCGATATCCGGTGTGATCATGACACCCAGCTTGCCAGAGCGCCTCGGTGAAACTTTGAGCAAAGGTGAAGAATTACTTCGGATGGCCACTACTGCCGAGATGCGGGTAGAGGTAGAAATCCCCGAAACCGAAATTTCCCTGGTCAAGCCGGGGCAAGCAGTAAGCGTTCGCCTGCTAGCTCACCCATTGCGTACGTTCCGGGGACTGGTGCAAACGATCAGTCCAGAAGCCAAGGCTACTTCGGCCGGGCCAACTTTCAAAGTGACTGCTCGTATAAGCAATAACGACGCGCTGCTAAGGTCGGGGATGCAAGGGATGGCACGAGTCGATACTGGCAAACGGCGGTTAATAATACTATTACTGCGTGCTCCCGCTGGTTGGCTCAGCGCGATCTGGTGGAGGCTAAGACCATGATGGTTCTTCTGTTACCACTATTATTGGCTGTGGGCTGTCTACCAGCCCAAGCTGCTCCCGAGCCCCGGATGGGTACCGTCTTCCCGCAAACTGAAATACCGATAATTGTTCAAGCTGGTGGCAAAGTCGAGCAATTACGGATATCCGAGGGTGAGCGCGTGCAAGCTGGCCAGTTGTTGCTTTCGGTAGAGCACAGTCAGTTCACGGACGAGATCAGGTTGCTGGAAATGCAAATCCGCAACCGCGCCGCGTTACGGATCGAACAGCTGACGCAAGAGGCAGCAAAACAGGATCTTGCCAGAGACGAAGCACTTTTTATCGATCGGAACCTGCCCCTGAAGACGTTGCAAGATACGCGAAATCGTGCACGGTTAGCTGTAGAACGGGTGGCAATGGAGAAGGAGCGTTTGCAAGAACAAGAGCAGGCTTTAGCTATCAAGCGAAAAACCCTTCGTGATTTCGCAGTGCTAGCGCCGATCGGTGGGGTCATGGTGTCAGTGTTGCTCCATGCCAACCAGATGATTACGCCAGGGACCAAGTTAGGAGATTTGTTACAGGTAGATCCGGTGTTGGTAGAGACTTTTGTGCCATGGCGTGCTGCCAGGCGCTTGAAAATCGGCGAGCATGTAGTAGTTCGCTCGCCAGGGGATGATGCCGATTTGCCAGGCCGCATCAAGGTTATCGGCGAAAAGGTGGATCCGGTTACCGCTTCGCTAAAGGTCAGGATCCAGGTTCCTAACAGCCGGCAACAGCTCAAGCCTGGCATGGTCGTGAGGGTATTGCTCTGATCATCGCTACCTTTGCTAGCCTTCCTCCGCCGCCGGCGATCGAGCAATCAACCACGACGCAAGCAGAGCCACTTTCGCTCGAAGCAGCGCTAGTTGACGCTTTAACACATCATCCTGGCATTCGAACTGCCAGCAATCGCTTGAAAGAAGCACAACTTCGCCAAGAGGAATTGCGTGCCAATTGGTTTCCACAGCTTTATTTTTCGGCAAGCGCCGGGCAAAGTAACAATTTTGCCGCCATCTTGGCACCACGTACCGCCAGTAGCCTAGATGACAAGAACCTGGCCTCGTTGCTAGGGCAAACGCAAAACTATTTCGTTACGTCGCGCTTCAGCGTCTCTCAGCTAGTTCTGGATTGGGGAGCGAACAGTGCGCTAGAAACCGGTGAGCTAGCTGAAGGGCTGGCTCGCGAGCAACTGCGTGTTGCTCAGCACGAAGTAGTGCTGCAAGTAAAAGCAGCTTACCTATCGCTCGTCGCAGCTTCGGCGACGGTTGATGTAAAAATAGCATTAGTACGGCTAGTGCAAGCACGCCTCGAAGCGGCACGTAAGCGCGAAGAACGGGGCGTTGCGGCACCACTGGAAGTATTGCAGGCGGAAGGCAAACTGCTGGCAGCAGAGTGGGAACTGCAACGCAACCGCCGAGAAAAACGCAAGGCGGAGTCTGCGCTGGCTTTGGCACTTGGTCGAGCGCCGGTTGGCAGCTCTAACCTACAAGTTAGACCCCGGTCTACTGCAAATGGGTCTAGTTTCAAGAGCGAACCGACCAGGACATTGCCGCCTTTGAGCGAAGCTATCGCTGCCGCCCAAGCCAGGCGGCCCGATCTCCAGATACTGGAAGTTTTGTTGCGTCAGGAGCATCTGCGCAAAGAGCTAGCGGGGCGATCCCAGTGGCCTAACCTGGCGCTTGCCCTGAGCGCCGGCTTGCTGGGATCTACCGGCTTGGTGACGGGTGCGCAATACTCCTTGCTAGGTCCCTTCCAGCCCGATCTGGGGATCACGACGACTGTTTCCTGGAACCTATTTGATGGCTTGCGCACGCAAAAGCGTGTGGAACAAGCTGAGCTAGCGGTACTTAGGCAGCTTGATGCCAAGCTGCAATTGAGCCGTACCATCGCTGCCGAGGTAGAAGATGAGCGGGCAATTGTCAATGAAGCATTGGAAAGCCGAAAGCTTGCGCTAAAAGAGCATGATCTGGCCCAACGTGCTTGGCGTTTGGCCAAAAGCCGGCTCGATAAGGGTATCGCAATGCCACTGGACCTGCTCGAGGCCGAAGTTTCCGTATTGCAGGCTCAAGAGGGTGCCCTGAAAGCAGAAATAGAGTACAAGCAGGCAGAAGCTCGCCTGGCTAAAGCTATGGGAGAGGATTACCTCTCTTCTGGATCTCCTTAGTCCTGAAGGATTTTGGGCACGCGAAAAAAACCCCCCTCCGTCTCTGGCGCATTCGCAAGCAAATCCTCGCGTGGCAAGCTGGGTACATGGACATCCGCGCGCATGACATTTCGTAACGGAATGCTATGCGAGGTCGGCACAAGCCCAGTGGTATCAACCTCTTGCAACTGTGCCACATATTCGAGAATTTTTCCTAGCTGCTCGGTAAAGCGTTCCTCTTCTTCGCCCGTGAGCTCCAGTCGCGCCAGCTTAGCTACCTGGCGCACGGTTTCTATTGAAATAGCCATCTATCACAGAGCTCTCACGGCTGCTAGCGCCAGATCCCATACTGGCTGGGGAAAGACGAAAAGCGCAATGGCACCGGCAGCGCCTACGAAAGCTGCTGCACCAAGAGACGGCGATAAGGTAACTGGTTCTTCAGACGCTGCTTTGCCCAGGTACATCGCTTTGGGGATCTTCATGTAGTAGTAGAGCGAGATCACGGCGTTGATCAGGCCTATTACCGCCAGCCAAAGGTAGATGGGCTGGCTGGTGATCGTGGCATACTGGATGATGGCACTGAAAAGGTAAAATTTGCCCCAGAACCCTACCAGAGGTGGCAGGCCAGCCAAGCTGATCATACAGATCAACATGAAGAACGCCATGAAAGGATTGCGTCTTGCCAGTCCAGCATAATCTGCTATCTCTTCGGTACCGGCGGAATGGGCATACAAGGTCACCACAGCAAAAGCACCCAGGTTCATGAAGACATAGCCGAGCAAATAGAAGACGACCGCTGCCAAGCCCACCCCCAACGTGGCATGATGAGCGGCCGCGACTAGACCTAGCAAAAGATAACCGGCTTGAGCAATGCTCGAATAGCCTAACAGACGTTTGACATTGGTTTGCGTGAGCGCTACCAAGTTGCCGAGCGTCATGGAGGCGACACTGGCTATTGCCAAGAGCAGCAACCAATTTCCGGCCAGCTGGGGTAGGGCATTCACCAATAGCCTGATCAGCACAGCAAAGCCGGCTATTTTCGAGCCTACTGACAAGAATGCCGCCACTGGCACCGGTGCACCCTCGTAAACATCCGGGACCCAGCTATGAAAGGGTACGGCAGCTATCTTGTACCCCAGGCCGCAAAGGGCGAGCAAACCGGCGAGCAATGCGGCCGAGCCAGCCGAGCTATCGAGACTGGCTAGTTGTCGGCTGATCTCTGACAGGTTGGTGGTTCCGGTCAGTCCATAGAGCAGCGCCGCGCCGAGCAGGAAAATAGCGGAACTAGTTCCGCCAAACAATAAGTACTTGAGGGCAGCTTCGCTAGAACGCTGTTCATCGCGCGACCATCCTGCCAGAACATAGCTGCTGATCGATAAAAGCTCGATTGCCAGGAAGATCTGAACCAGATCACCGGCAGCTGCGGCTAACATCGCCCCCAGCACGGCCATCAGCAACAAGGCATAGAACTCGCCACCATAGGGCTTTTTCTCGACATAGTCCAGCGAAAGTGCGATCACCAGTGCTGCCGAGCCAGCTATACCTAACCGCAACAGCAAGGCCAGGCGATCGCCCACGAACATTCCGGACAGCGTAACCCCCATTCCCTGGTTAGCTAATAGCTGCCCGATCAGCAAGCCGCACACCACTATTGACCCGAACAGAGCGAATTGCCCCAGGATACGCTTGTTACCAGTTATCCAGTCCCAGCACAACACGCCCAAGGCGAGCAGCGTCACCAAAAGTTCAGGAGCAATTACTAAGAAATCGCTTGGCATAGCAAACCTACCACTCTTCGGGAACTCATAGCCCCGGCCTGGATAAAAAGGACATTACGAAGGGATTGGTCGTACTGGTCAGTAGTGTCGGGTAGCAGCCAAAAAGCACTACGAGCACGGCTAGAATAGCCATGGGCAACGCTTCGCGTGGCGTGCAATCGGTTACTTCTGCCCACTGGGGCCGCGCTTCCTGAAAATAAACGCGCTGTATCAACCATAGCATGTAGAAAGCCGTGACGATGATTCCGGACGCTGCCAGAAGAGTCCAGAGCGGAGCGGCCGAGAAAGCACCGAGAAATGTCATGAATTCGGCAAGAAAGCCACTCATTCCCGGTAGGCCCAGTGAAGCCAGGCTTGCCACCGCAAACAAAAAGGCCGCCAGTGGCATCCGGGCAGCCAAGCCGCCTAACTTTGGCACCTCGCGGGTGTGGGTGTGATCGTACACTATACCTACCCCTAAAAAGAGCATGGCAGTAATGAGCCCATGGCTTACTAGCTGGAAGATGGCGCCCCCGATACCTGCCGCATTCAAAGCCCCCAGTCCTAGCAACACAAATCCCATATGGCTGACCGAGCTGTAAGCGATGACTTTTTTCATGTCGATTTGCTTGGTGGCCACCAGGGCGCCGTAAATGATATTCAAGACACCCAGCGCCATGATCCAAGGTGCCAGCTCTTGCACCAGTTGCGGGAAT
>JACQUT010000131.1 GCA_016267585.1 Cyanobacteria bacterium NC_groundwater_1444_Ag_S-0.65um_54_12 | reverse complement strand
GGCTGTACATTTTTGACCTTGATGGTTGCAGGCGAGATTTTATTGCTTTTTAGCTCGACTACAAACTCATCCCCCCGCAAAGTATTTCCTGCACCGGCATTAGGTGAATTTGGCGAATTAGCTGCGCAACCCAGCGTAATTAGCACAGCCAATGTCAAGACGCTTACCCTGGTAAGTTTGTTCCCGCTCAACTTTTCCTCCGCCCTCTGGGCTATGTCCAAAACTAAACAAAAATTACTGTACCTTGCCTATTATCTCATACCCACTTCCACCTGATGATTGCCTGTCCAAAGTACGATAAGGAAGAAATACGGTGAAGGTACTACCTTTATCCAGTTCGCTTTGTACTTCGATTCTACCGCCATGTGCTTTCACCAAGGCGGAGCTGATGGCTAAACCAAGACCATGCCCGGGTGCTCTACTCTAAAATAAATTGGAGAATAGCTTGGGAATATCCTCTGGTGGAATGCCAATGCCCGTATCGGAAACGCGAATCACGGCTTCTTACACCATGCCGTTCATAACTTATCGGTGCTCCGGGCTCGGCTGGCGCAACAGTAACTGGCTCGGCTGATGCAAGCTTGCTGGAACGCAACTGGAAATGCCCGCTTTCCATTCGCGCAAAATTGAGCAAATCATCAAGAAGACGTTTCATGCGTCTAGCTGCGGCAAGAATAGTTCTTGCCGCTTCATGCTGTGGTTTGGGTAGCGTACCAATAGTTTTATCCTCCAGTAACTCTGCGTAACCAGTTAGTAGTCAGAGGGATACGTAGATCATGGCTTACGGTATCGAGAAATTCTCCTCTTATGCGATCAGCATGCGATAATTCTTCGACCATTAACTGTAACTGTGCATTGGCTAGCTTCAGTTCTGTTCTTGCTGTAGTTTCTGCTGTTATATACTTGCGAAAACTGTAGATTAGCAAGAACATTGCGCCTGACGGCCAGGGTATCGCTCGCAATACTGGTTTACCCACTGTTTTACCCATGGTTATAAGAGTTTATCATTGGTAAGTATCAATGCTGGCAGTCAGGGCTTTCTCAGTATATTGCACTCTGGCAATATTTATAAAGTTTCCTGCTAATTACACGTATTTATGCTTACAAAAGAGACAATCTGCCGCCTGAAATAGTAGATTAAGCTAGTAATAGCTCGGGGTTTGTATGCTAGCAGTATAGTGAGGGGGAAAAATGAATAGGGGGAGGATACGCTATCTATTTATTGGCACTTTATTCGGAGTTATGTCTTGCCAGCCAGCTGAACCTCTGGTTATTCCGGTACCGCCGAACAATCTAGAAAAAGATGCGAAGATGGCAGAAAAACCAGCGCCTATCAGTTATTCACCGGCTCTGCCACTACGATCCCCTGATGAACTGGCAGCGACGCTTACGGAACCTGTTGATCTTCCTGGCGGGACACCGCAGCTCGCACCGCCTATTTCTAGCATAACTTTTCCCGCGGAACTGCCAGCTGCCACAACCAACCTGCTATTGCAAAACGATCTTCCTTTTTTCCATCGCTATTTTCGCGAGGCAATTTTCTGGCGCAGAGGATGGACATTAATCGAAGATCCTCTGGAGTGGGAAATCATTCATGGGTGGGTTTTTCTCAATCTAGGATACTCTATGGGCTGGAACTGGATTTATATACCGCGTAATTTTCACTATCATGTTTATTTCCCAGCAATCGGCGGTTTCTTGAACTTTGGTTATTTGCAATCCCAACAAACCTTGATAATTTTGCGGGATTTGGTCGAAAGAAAACAATTAGCACGCCTGATTGTTCCGCCTGGCCGCCATGGCCTGCCACGCGAACTCCCGGCACCAGCGCCAGCAGTAGCCCCAGCTTTACCTGCTACGTTACCGCTCGAAGATTTACAACCGAAACAGCTAAGCCTTCGCCCATTAACCAAACCAATTCTTGGCCGACCAAAGTTCACCGCTAATCCGCTCACCGAATTGGGCGAAGCTAGTGTTTTGGCGCCTGAGCCTATGTCAAAGCCGCATGTTCGTCCCAATTTACTACTATTGCCTACCGAGCTACGGAGCAGCCGTCAATCATCAGGGCCCAAATTGCCGCCAAAGCTAGAACTAAGGCGCATGACCCGACCGGTCTTACCAGATCTCAGGCGAGCGAAAATCCTTGGTGAATTGCTACCCTCTAATGAAACGGCATCAGGTGATCAGCTGATATTCGTACCAGAGAGCTCGCAATTGCGACAGCGCAGGATATAGTTTCTATCAAGCGCTTAGCGTAAAATGTCAATTCATGATGATGCAAGAAACTCTTAATGTGATGCCGCCAGTCGTAACCGTCGATCCGAAGATCGAGGATAGCTGGAAGCAGGCTCTGACCGAAGAGTTTTCCAAGGAATATTTCTTGCGCCTGAAGGAATTTCTGCTGGCAGAACGAAAAGCGGGTCAGGTTTTTTATCCACCCGGATCGCTGATCTTCAATGCTTTTGCCTGTACGCCATTCCATGAAGTCAAAATCGTGCTCCTCGGCCAGGATCCTTATCATGGCAAAGGACAAGCACATGGCCTATGTTTTTCCGTGCCGGAGAGGGTGTCATTGCCACCCTCACTGGTCAATATTTTTAAGGAACTGGCATCCGACCTGCAAATACCTGATCCCCGCCACGGTAACCTGGAAAAATGGGCACGCCAGGGCGTATTATTGCTTAACGCGACACTTACCGTAAGAGCCAATCAGGCCGGATCGCACCAGAACAAAGGCTGGGAAGATTTCACGGATGCGGTGATCTACTCGCTTAGCTGCCAGCGCACTGGAATCATCTTCGTGCTCTGGGGCAAATACGCCAAGGGAAAAGCCTCTTTGATCGATGCCAGCAAACATCATATACTGATGGCCGCTCATCCTTCACCTTTTTCTGCTCATCATGGCTTCTTCGGCTGCCGACATTTTTCGCGAATCAACCATCTGCTGACACAGATGGGCAAACCTGCCATAGTTTGGGCTCTCGACTGAGCGTCTGGAGAAAATCGATGTCTTATCAGTATATCTACACAATGTACCGATTAAGCAAGGTAGTACCGCCTAATCGTGAAATCCTGAAGGACATTACCTTGGGTTTCCTACCGGGAGCCAAGATCGGTGTGTTAGGGGCAAATGGCGCAGGCAAGAGCACACTTTTACGCATCATGGCAGGCCGTGACACCAATTTTCAAGGAGAGGCTGGCCGAGCTGACGGCGCGACAGTAGGTTACCTGGAACAGGAACCATCTCTCGATCCAAACAAGGACGTGAGAGGCAACATCGAAGATGGGCTGGCACGTGCTCGCGATTTGCTCAAACGCTTCGAGGAACTCTCGGCGAACTATTGTGACGAAATAGCCGACGAGCTTTCGCGCGTGCAGGACGAAATAGCAGCGATCGATGCCTGGAATATCGACACCATGGTAGAAATTGCCATGGAAGCGCTCCGGGTGCCGCCAGGCGATGCCGAGATAACCAAGCTTTCCGGCGGCGAGCGAAGGCGTGTTGCCCTTTGCCGACTGTTACTCGCCTCACCAGATTTGTTGCTACTGGACGAACCTACTAATCATCTCGATGCGGAATCAGTAGGCTGGTTAGAAAATCACCTGTCACAATACCAGGGAACGGTTGTAGCCGTGACTCACGATCGTTATTTCCTGGACAATGTGGCTGGCTGGATCCTGGAACTCGATCGGGGACGGGGCATTCC
>JACQUT010000101.1 GCA_016267585.1 Cyanobacteria bacterium NC_groundwater_1444_Ag_S-0.65um_54_12 | reverse complement strand
CTTAGATCCTGTTATGTGGCCAGGAATTCCCATCAGCAAGCTAGCGACGAGGATATTGCTCGGCGCAAGCGTCTTGGCTATCCCGACGGCGTGTAGTGCCGATCCGGCTACGCTCCATCTGTCAGGAGGATCGTTGTTATTGCGGGCTAACTTTCCGGTACGGCGCGCTACGCAGATAATACCGGTTGATACTAGCCGAATAGAGATTCGCCTGACTGGCACCGGGATACCAAAGGATGCGGTTCTGGCGGCAATCTTGACTCCTGAGCGATCGCAAGCAACTTTCGGTGATGTACCGATGGGACCCAAGTCGGTCATGGCAAAAGCTTTCGATGCACAAGATGTGCCATTGGCGTTCGGTAATACAGCTGTCGTCATAGTGCCCGGGGCCATGGTTGCAGCTCGAGTTCGGCTCGCCTTGCTAACGGATAATGGCCAGTTTCAGCTAGTTCTAGAGTGAAATCCCAGATAGGAGTCATAGTTCATGCCGCGGCAATTCTTTTCCATCGTTCTGATAAGTTCGACTCTGTCAGGTTGCAGCCCGACAATCACTGGTCCGGCCAAGCTTGTCCGTTCGGCCGACTCCCCCTACAAGTTCGCTCTACTTTCTGGCACGGCGGCCATCGAATCAGCAACAGTACGGGTAATGCTCATCGATCGCAATCGTGCCAGGCGAGTGCAAGCATTGCCGACTTCCTGGTCAAGCGCCGTACTTCGTCTGCATGCGATAGATGCTGTTGCCACTCTGACGCAGGATCAGGTAGCCATCATCGACCAGACTACCGATTTTACCGGAAATTCAACTAATACAGCAGTTTTTACTACACTCCGCCCAGGCAATTATCTTTTCCAGATCGCATTGTTTACTGGCCCTGGTGGCACTGGTTACAGCGCAGCGGTTAATACTACCAAGTTAGTGCTCAAGGGCGGTAGCGATACTGCCATCACGGTCACGATGAAGACGACCGATGGCACGAATAACTCCAATGGCGGTACTACTCTGAATATGCAGGTAAACGACACGTCTGGTGCAATTCGGTCCGGGAAGGCAAATCTTAACAGTGTGCTCGGCGGACCCACTAGTATGCCGATCATAGTTGCTGGCGACACGGTAGTAATTGCTCCCAAGCTATCTGATTCGTTAGCAGCGGGCGGTGCTGTCGTCACGTCCGGCAATTCCACGGCAAGTAGCATCGCTGATCTGGACCCCGGTGTACTCAGTAGAGTTTTACTAACTTATGCACCGATCACTACGGAAGTTACTACAGCCAATCTGGCGGACAACGAGACGATTCTTACTGATTGGGTGCGCACCGGTAATGAGCCCATCCGGGGGATAAGCTGGGCGGCACTCGCCGATATGGACGATGCTGGAACCTGGCCGTCGCGTGGCAGTGCCACACGGACTGGATCCGGCACCTTTGCTGGATCATTCAACTGGAATACGACTATTGAAACTTTTTCACCCTCGCTAATTTTTTCTGACGAGGCGTCGCTCTCGGCAAATTATCAACTGATCTACCGTTATTTCGACAATTCTTACTACCATTCCTTGATCCGGATCAGAAATCAACTGTTGGCGGTCATCATGCCTGCTTCTATCAAGCTAGGGGTTCAGTGAAACTAGCTGATGCAACGCGTAGAGTGACTGCTTACCAGGGTCGCTTCTGGTGAGCAGTCACCGAGTAGGTTTTAATTCTCGTAGGATCCGCGCCTGATAAGTCAGTATACTCTCGCTCTTTGCTGGGAGCGTCAGGCGAAAGCGTACCTGATCGGCAGCCAGGCGTTCCCAGGAGTGTCCCGCCACGCCCGGGAACCTTACCAATTGTTCCCCATCAGCCAGCTCAATAGAACGGGTATCAGACACTATCCCCCACTGCGCAGGATAGAGAGTCAGGGCCAGTGACGCGGAAGCGCTAGCAGTTTGCCTGACTGGTAATTCTGGCCAGCGCTTTCCCAGCGCTTTTGCCTGGGCGGTGGCAGATAGTCCACCATCTTGACAACCTATCAGCATAATTGCGGCTACCAGGCATCCAGCGAGCTGATAGCGTCGTCCAATTGATCTTGCCCACATAGGGAATTCCTCCAGAGGTGGCAGCGCATTGGCTGGAACTCTAGCGTAAAATCTCGAAAGATAAACGCTAGCTCGCCTCACCAGAAGTCTGGATTGAACGTTTTGCCTACCCAGTGAATGGCATGCCTGGCAATTGAGCGCCGAGCGCCACGGATTTTGGCAATGCCACTCATTCCTAGCTTCAGGTGACCCTCAGGGTCAGGAACGCTTACTTTGACCTCGTACTTGGCTATGGTGATTTGAGCGTGCGAGTTGTCTTGGGACTGGCGAGCGGGAGCGATCGCCACTACCGTACCGCTGAATTCCCGATCGGGCAAAGCCGGGAAACGCATTGCTACTTTTTGTTGCAGCGCCAATTCAACTATGTCATTTTCCGGGATAAGAAGCCGCGCTAGCAAACGGTCAGTGTCTGCTAACTCCAGCAAGGTAGCTCCTGGCAACAAAAACTCACCGATCCGCTCGTGGAGACGTGATGTTACGACATAACCGTCTTGCGGTGAGCGCAAAATCAAGCGGTCGAGGTTGCGTTGCGATTGCCGAATATGCTCTCGAAGTTCCGCTAGTCTGGCTTCTTGTGCTACCAGTTTCCCCAGATCCCCATCATAACGAATGCGTGCTTCCGCTATTTGTTGTTCTCGAAGCTGCGATTGTAGATCCGACAGGGAATTAGCCAAATCAGGATTGCCAAGAATGGCCAGTACTTGCCCACGGCGCACGAAATCACCTTCGTTGACTTTGACCGCTAGCACGCGTCCGAGAAACGCTGTTCTAACTTTTGCTCGGTGTTCGGTATCAAGGATACCTTCACTGATAATCTTGGAATCCGTTTGCACCACAGTGAGCGTGCTAATACTAACCAAAAGGAACAAGATGCCCAGCACTTGTGTCGATCGCTTCATAAGGAGCTCCTTGGCTCGCACGAAATCTCGCAAGAACATCAACAGCTGTTTCAGCAAACTACCAAAT
>JACQUT010000100.1 GCA_016267585.1 Cyanobacteria bacterium NC_groundwater_1444_Ag_S-0.65um_54_12 | reverse complement strand
GTTACTGTGATTGGTGGAAAGTAATCTCGTAAATCGAGCCGGCAATAAACTGCTACCTTCCGTTTATTCTGGAGCTTATAGATCTTCTTGTAAAAGGGCGTATCGAAGACCATTCGTGGATCGGCAAGCGCGTTGTTGCCATTGCCATACTCGTCGTCTTCATTGTTCCAGACGGTATTTGCCGGGATCTGATGGGTGGCCTCCATTGTCGCCCGGATGGGGAGAACATTCTTATACCAGAAATTGTGGGATACTGGTTGAACAGTATCGGTTGTCCCGGGGTAAAGCATGGCAGGTGGCGTGACATCAGGTGACATATTAGGGTTCAGTATGACAATGGGGAAACTACAGTCAACATAGTAACAATTATCTACATCATTATCCCTTGGCACGTACCACCAGCCCCTGGTTGACGGTGACGCTGGATCGAAAGCCCCACCCCGCATCAGATCCCAGTTAGCGAAAGCTGGCCAGTTGCGAGCATTGCCCAGCAGTTGCAGCTGGCGCAGCGGTAGTTTCTTGTCATCGTCCGGATTGAGGTCAGTGTTACTCTCGGTGGCGGTGCTGCTGCCCAGCAGCGCATCGGTAGCCACCGCAGTCCAGACGGAGAAGATCATTTGATCGATATCGCGATAGATTTCCGACTCGGCCATCCGCAAGCCCAGTTCCGCTTCGTTATAGAGTTGCGACTGGTGCTGGGTGATGACGCTCCCTTTCAGGTTGTTGAGAATGGCGAACACCACTCCGCCGGCCAGTATCGTAATTATCGCTGTCACCATCAAGGTGATGGCGATGCTGAAGCCGGTTGACCGACGGTTTCTCATTGGTGACCGATCGCCTCGCAAGAACAAACTCTAAGGAACAGTGACATTCTGGGCGTAAGCCCGTGTCACCAGCGGCACTGCGGCGACACCCCATTCGTTGCCGCTTTTGGCCCGGTTGTTCACCGGGTCGCCTGACACTATTTTGACCGTGACGAAATAGGGACTGACTGGCAATTCGACACTGTAGGGATGGGGACTTTCGATGAAGAAAACATCGTCGTTGGCCAGGGTAGTCACCACCTTGGCGCGAGTTGCCTTGCAGCCATCCGCGTCCAGCGGCGGGAAAGTTACCCAGGAACTGGTAGCAAGACCCGCCGGAAAAGGATAGGCAGGGTTCCAGTGCTTACCCATGTCCAGCCACCCGCCTTGCAGCCCAGGTTGCGGGGGGGCAATGCAGCTCGTCGTCAACTTGACCAGTTTATTCCAGAGCGGCCCATACCCGTTTATCTGCGGCACCCGAAAATAAGTGATATAGGTAGGCTGTAGCACTGAATTGATGAGCAACGTGATGCTATCGGTGGCCAGGCCGTCCAGTCCCTGCCTCGGACCCATGAAGGGACCGCCCGGGTAACCGGTAGGCAAAAGGTTGAGATCGGCCGGCACCGAGCTGGCTACCAACGGGATGACGATCGTGTTGGGAGCCACGCCGGTTATCCACCCGCTCACGCTCACACCGTTGAGCATGATGGCGGGATCCATCCTTACCGTGGCATAGTGGTAAATATAGAAAGCATGCCGGATGTCGTCCGCAACCTCGGTGATCGCCTTGCGGCCCTCGTTGAGCGATTGGTTGAGTACCTCGTTGCGCGCCGAGACGACGTTCCAGCGATTCAGCAGCAGAAAAGCAGCGACCATGATGATGCCGTAGATCAGTGCTCCGACCGTCACCTCGGTCAGGTTGAAGCCTGACGACTGCTGGCTATAGCGGTGTGCAATCGGCTTCACCCACAAAGGGGATCCCCTTCGGCGCAAAGCGCCGGGGGAGAGTGGGTGAAGCCTGACGACCGCTATCTTCCTCATCGCAGTTGCACCCTTCCTACCAGCAGCACCGATGCCGATGCTATTTCTCTATCGGGAACGGTTTGCGCCGCATTGAAGAACGTCTCGTCGTCGAGGAAGTCGTCTATGCGGTAAACTCGCGCTACCAGGATCTTGGAAGTGAAATGCTGGAAAAATGCCGGATGATCGCCTCCGGCGGGTACGCCGAAAGCTGGCGGAGCCGCGATGAATATCACGCCAGTGCCGCGCTCGTCGCCGATGGATTCCGAAGCCCCGTTGATGCAGCTATCGCCGATCAAGTACGGAGTGCTATCGGGTGGTTGCCTGAGGTCGCCTAGATTATAATCTCCCACGCGCAGCGTGTGCGCCCGCGCGATGTAAGCACCCATGTCGGCGATCGCCCCCTCCGAGGCGGCCGGGATGCCCAGTAGCTGCATGCGCACCGCATATCTGGGATGCTCTGCCGGATCGGCGCTGGTAAGCTTGGCCCGAACTTCGGTCGGGGATAATGGCTCGTCAACGTTAGTGACGAGATCGCCGCCGGCGCTATAAAAGCGGTTGCGATAAAAACGCGTGAATTGAATGTATGGCTTATCGAAGGCGACACCCTCGGTAGTATAGTTCGCGGCGGAAATCAGTGCAGCGCTAGTAGTACCAGTGGGCGGCCAGGGAACCCGGATCGGTTCCATGCTATTGTCCTGCGGCCGCGGAACTGGCCAGTCCAGCGGGAAATTATCGAAGTAGTAACGCGTCACGTTGATATTTTCATTCCTCAAGACATAGCCTCTGCCCCGTGGGCACCAAGCACATGCCGTATTGTTGTCAAAAATGAGCGAATTTTGCGTGGTCAGGCTCATTTGCACTTCATCGAGCTGTTGCTGCGCCAGGTTGTAAGCAAAAGGGACATCGGCCATCTTGGCCTGGTTGACGGTGTAAGCGCCTAGCAAGCCGCTCATCCCCAGTAACACGAACGCTACCATACCAGCGGCTACTATATTCTCTAATAAACTAAAACCAGCGTCAGCTCGTTTCATGACTTCCCCCAAAGCTTATTACCCGGTTTTGGAAGCAAGCAAACGGGTAGAAGAAGGTGTGCCGTTGCAATCATTCCTGATCATCGGAGCAGCAGGAATTACCTGTTCGCTGGTCACACCCAGCGGCTGGCTCACCGCTGCTGATGCCGGAGCGCTCGCCGCGCTGCGTGAGGTGCAGCTCCTGTCCGAACGGCTAGATGAACAGGTCTGGCCAGGGTACGCTGTACATCGTCAGGCTTTTCTCGCCTACGATGACGATCGCCTGTCCATTTTCGTAGGTGGCGCCAAGCCGCGAGAATTTGAAGCATTCTGGCATGCGGGCAGCAGAGCCTATGTTCGCATGGGGCCATTGCCGCAACTGGCAGATCAGCATATCCCCCGGGTTTGGCTCGACAAAATAGCTGCCGTCGCTCTCCCTTATTCTTTGCTGTTAACCGAAACGACTGCTTTACCCTGGCGCATATTCAGCCCAGCCTTCACGGCCTGGTTTGCTACCAATTGGCCGGGCTTCCCCGAGTACGAGCGTCTGCTGAAGAAACCTTATCCCACTGCCAATCGCGATAATGCCGCCGCTTCCGAACTGGAAATGCGTATCCTGGCACTGGCACTGCGTGCCGGCAATAAAGCTGAATTACTGGCTGGCGCACGTCAGTTCCTGGCAGTGCGTGCCGAACGGCGCAAAGTATTGCCGTCCATGACGGTTCGTTTCGAAGACACCGCAGAGAGCGTAGAGGGATTGCCACGTTATGTAGCAGCTTCCTATGCGGCCTGGGCACATGACGACCCGGCGCTCCGAACACTGGTCAAAGCCCCGGATAGTTATCAGAGCTGGCGGCAAGCCGAAGCGGGACTTCGGCAGGCGCTAGAATACCCGCTGGATAGTCACGCTCTGGCGCAGGGACGCTATGCGCTCAGTGGGCTCGCGATCGCCCGCCTCCTCGATCGCTTGGATGCTGATGACTGGCAGCAGCGAGCCCAAGCTGGGAAACCGCTCAGTAGCCTGCTGGGGCAACTGGTAGGCCAGCCGGGCCCGAAACAACCGGTATTTTTGGCCCAAGCCAGGCAACTGGGCGGTTGGGCGGATCTGTTGCTGGCTATCAAGGATCCGGCCCAGCGGTTCCCCGAAGCCTATCGTGCTTGGTTGCGCAACCCCGGTCACAAGTTTACTTGCTGGCTGACGCCCATCTTACCTAACGAGTTACGGATGAGCTATCATGAGCCACCTTTAGAGATCGATGCTCACACCCTCTATGCTCATGATTTGACTTTTTTCTACTATCAGCAAAAACGCACGGTACTGGAGACCAGGGGTTTGCCCATGGCTTGGCAAGGTGCTAGCATCGCATGGCCGTACCAGCGCGTCACGTTCTTCTTGCCTTCCGATGCCGAACTGCAGCTAAATGGCAAGCCGTTAGTTTGGCGTGAAGGCAAATGGAAGATCACCGGGGAGCTTACCATGCGAAGTTCGCGCCTCCGTGCCTCGTTTATCACGGGAACCCTGTTGGTTAAAGGACGCCAGCTGGAATTGCGGCCATGAGATCGGCAGGTTAGTAGAAGTTTTCTCTTGGTAGACCATAGGCAGGTTATCTTGAATATGATTGAGTATTGAATACCGGGAATTTGTGACGCAGCGCGAACCAATCGTCGCCCGAAGATCGGCGACTCCCTTAGCGAGGGCAAAAGTGAATGGTACCAGGCAGCGCAAGCAGACATGCACTGCCTCGTCGCTGGCAGGGGTATTGTCAGTAGCATTGCTGGGCAGCAGTATCGGCTTATCGTCAGGGGTAGGTGCGGCCATTCTGCTCCATTCCAACGTTGCCAGCGCCCCTTTGGGCGAAAAAAATGCTGAAGCTCCGTCAGCCGTCTTACCACTGCTACCTTGGAATGCACTGCCTGGAGATTTTACGTTGTTGCTGCTCGGCGTAGATGCCACGGGAGAAGAAAAACGCGATAGTCTGCGCGCCAATTCGGACACCATGCTCTTGGTTCGTCTGGAGCCCAGCACCGGCAAGCTCTTTGCCCTATCCATACCGCGCGATACGCGTGTTCCCATTCCTGGGCATGGCACCTTCAAGATCAATGCTGCTCAAACCTGGGGTGGCACCAGGTTGGCCGCCCAGACGGTAGCGAATTTCTTGAATGTGCCGATTCATCGCTATCTCGCCATTTCTTTGAGTGGCGTCATTCGGGCCATTGACGCGGTCGATGGTGTGGATGTCACTATCCCCAAGGCTATCGATTACGATGACCGGGCCGGTCATCTGCATATTCATTTGAAACCCGGCCGGCAGCATCTTTCTGGTACCCAGGCAGAAGCTTACCTGCGTTTCCGCAAAGACGACATTGGATCGGACATCGGCAGAGTACAACGGCAGCAAGCATTTTTCCTGGAAACGGCAAAACAATTTTTGCGGCCTGCTACCATCTTGAAGCTGCCAGAACTCTGGCCTGTTCTGCAGCAGCACCTTGAGACCAATTTGACGCCGCAAGAGTTCTTCCAGGTTGCCGGCTGGGCGCGTCAGCTAGATTTTACTGGCGACAGCGCGCTGGTGGTTTTGCCAGGTCGTTACGAGACGATACGCGGGAGCAGCTACTGGATTGCCAATCCCGACGAACTGGCTAGTTTTTTGGCGGCGCATTTTCGCGAGGCCGCTACCGTACCGCTTGCCAACAAACGTCGCCCTCGGCTGGCAATCTGGGATGCCAGCGGCAGCAAGTTAGATCTTGAACCCTTGGAACGGCATTTGCGAGCCGCCGGATATACCATATGGGCGATAGATCGGCGCCGGCTGCCGGCCGAGCATTCCCGCCTGATCATCCAACGCGGCGACATCGCAGCGGGTCGAGAGCTGGCCCATACTCTCGGTATTTCGGAAATTTTTCCGGCGGCCGTAGGCGATCTCAATTCGGATTACACCATCGAAATTGGCACGGATTGGCCGGCAATTGAACCAGCCGCCAAACAACTAGCCAAGCGTGAGCAATAAACTACTGTCAATCCAGGTAGAAGGTAGTGACAACCTTATGCTTCTCTTGAGCGTAGCGTACCGATTCCTGCAAGGTCGTGCTGCTATGATAGAGAAAACAAATGACTTGCTGACAGGTATCAATAATTTCTTGATTACACATTTGCGAAGCTTGCGCCAGCGTGAGTAACCGTCGCTCGGAATGTTCCCGGACATTTGGCAGAGTCTGGAGCAGCTCCTGGCTTTCCGCAGATTGTTGCGAAAGGGTCTGTGGTAAAATAACCTGCAAGTTGCCCGGGTTGGCTCGTTGCACTCCTTTTATCACAGCAGAGTTAGTTCCTGCCGCGCCACTGGTGATAATAGTGTTCCCGGTCAGCGCCAAAGCGTAGGCCAACATTTCGATAAGCTGCTGATGAGTCAAAGAAATATGACGAGTACCAAGTATAGCGATCTTTTTCGTTCCGGAAGATTGGATAGTCTGAAGTTCTGCCATGAAGGCATCGACAGTAACGGGGATACGAGTTGTGTCCATCTGCTGCGCTATTCCCTCCGAGCTTAACTCGCCTCGCTCATCCTAGCATGATATCTGGTGCATCGTCGATGAAACCATTAAATCTCTCGCAACAACGCGCCGTAGACCATATGGCTGGGCCATTGCTGATCCTGGCCGGAGCAGGTTCCGGGAAGACTCGGGTGCTAATCGAGCGCATTGCGCGAATCATCGTTTCAGGAGTCGCCTTGCCACAGCAAATTGTGGCGGTGACTTTCACCAACAAAGCAGCGAGTCAGCTCAAGGAACGCCTGAATTGCCTGCTGCAAACCGTTCACCGCTTTGATGCGACGAGATTGCCAGCAAGGGCTCTTTGGATCGGCACATTTCATGGCAGTTGCGTTCGCTTGCTCGCCCGTGAAGGGAGCAGGCTACCGGCCCCGTATCGGCCGGGGTTCAGCATTTTTGACAAAGCCGATCAAGAACGCACGCTAAAAGACATTTATTTGGCGAAGAAGATCGATCCCGACAGTCTACCAATCAATTCAGTATTGCAGGCCATCTCGCGCGCCAAGAATCACGGTTTTGCTCCGGAAGATCTGGCCCAGGCAGCTAGATCCTTGCCGGAAGAAGCCAACGCTGAACTTTTCGGTTACTATCAGCAACGATTAGAACGGCAAAATGCGCTAGATTTCGATGACTTGCTAGGCGTAACCGCTCGTCTCTTCGCTGAATGTCCCGCAGCGCTTGCGCACTGGCAGCAATACTTTCGCCATATCTTGGTAGATGAGTATCAAGACACCAACCAGGCGCAATATCGCATCTTGCGGCTGCTAGCTGGGCGTCATCGCAACCTTACGGTGGTAGGCGACGTCGATCAGAGCATTTATTCTTTTCGTGCGGCTGATTTTCGCATCATTCTACAGTTCGAGCAGGATTACCCGGACGCTACCCGCATCACATTAGAGGAGAATTACCGTTCGTTACAGCCAATTCTTGACCTGGCCAATGGCCTCATTGCCCATAACACTTTACGCTACACCAAGGTATTGAAGCCGGTACGCCAGGGTTACCAACCCATAGTTCTTTACTGCGCCGCCGATGAACGGGAAGAAGCCCACTGGGTAATTGACCAGATAAGCGAGTTAGCGCTGCCCTATGACGCCGTGGCAATTCTTTATCGCACCAATGCCCAGTCCCGTTCTTTTGAAGAGGCGCTCGGCAGCCGGGGTATGCCTTATCGTCTGATTGGTGGGCTGCGCTTTTTCGAGCGCCGGGAGATCAAGGATCTCTTGGCCTACCTGCGTTTATTGCTCAATCCATACGATGATGCAGCGTTCTGCCGTATTGCCAATGTGCCGAAGCGTGGCATCGGTAACACTACTTTGCAGCGCTTGAAGGATAATGCTGCCAATCGTGGCATGGCATTACTGCCTTTCATTGCAGCGGGCTACCTTGCTGGGATCCGTCCCGTGACAGCCAGCAAGCTGTCAGCGCTAGCCGATTTTTTGCGGGAAACTGCCGAACCGTCAGTCGGGCGAACACCCTTGAAGCTGTTGCAAGAGGTGGTGGACAAGACCAATTACCTGGATTATCTGATCGCTGAAGATCCCGTGGCAGGCATCGGGCGGGTCGAGAATGTCCACGGGCTGATTGCGCAGGCCCGCGAGCTAGAGGAGTCTGGCGAGGTTTATACGCTCGCAGAATTTCTTGCGAGCAGCGCGCTGCAGGGTGCCGAAGATCAACCGCAAATCAAAGGCGCCACTGCTGCCAATGGCCAGGTGACCCTGATGACTCTGCATTCCGCAAAGGGTTTGGAGTTCCCCGTAGTATTTCTCGTGGGACTGGAGGAAGGAATATTTCCGCATCAATATTCCGTCACAGATCCCCTGGCGCTGGAGGAAGAGCGGCG
>JACQUT010000110.1 GCA_016267585.1 Cyanobacteria bacterium NC_groundwater_1444_Ag_S-0.65um_54_12 | reverse complement strand
GGATGAAGCAGCAGCAGTGCGCCTTGCTGCTAAATTGCTGTCGGCCAGAGCGACGGCAGATGAAACAATCGCTACCCAGCCTATTCGATCAGCTACTCACATCGCGGTGCTGAACGGTACCAAACGAGCCAGGCTGGCTAGTGAGGCGGCACGCCTGCTCAGGGCGGACGGCTGGACCGTTTGGTTCGTAGGTACCGCAAATAGCACCGACTATGCCACGAGCCAGATTATCGGTGAGAGCGGGTCAGCTGAGCTGCGCGAGGCTATTGCTGGCAGTTTGAACTTGCCTACTACCACTGGTGGTCAATTCGCCTTGTCACATAACCTGCCATTCTTCTCGGAAAAAATAGATTACGTCGTGATCTTGGGGGAAGATTTCCTGCGATCCTTGCGCCTGCCGCTGCGGCAAGGAGGTTGAAAAGATGTCGAACACTTCCGGGTCAACCCTCAATTTTGGTGGTCTTCCTGCCGAGTTCAGCGATTGGCGGACAGCGCGCGCCGTCATCATACCGGTGCCTTACGAAGGTACGACTTCCTACCGCTCTGGCACCAAAGAAGGCCCGCTGGCGATCTTGCTGGCATCTCGACAATTGGAGCTTTACGATGAAGAACTGTCCAGTGAAACTTATCGGGTAGGAATTGCCACACTTCCGGAGCTTTATCCCTCCAGGCGCGATCTCCAGGCTCCCATCGCACAAACCTATCAGGTAGTTGCGGATACGTTAGCGCACGGTAAATTTCCGGTTGTGCTCGGTGGTGAGCACAGCATCAGTGCCGGGAGCATCCAAGCCGCGCATGAAAAATATCCCGACCTTTCAGTATTGCAAATAGATGCCCATGCCGATTTACGCGCCGCTTACGACGACACCCCCCAAAGCCATGCCAGTGTGATGCGTAGGGTTTGCGAGTTCAAAGTCCCGGTCACTCAAGTAGGCATTCGTAGCCTTTCTGCTGAAGAAATGGCCTTTTGGCGCAAAGAAAACCCATCCACCATCTTTTGGGCCAGAGATCTCCGGGGCGAGGCCGACGAAGCTCGCCGTATAGTAGCTACTCTGACCCCTCGGGTTTTCCTTACTATCGACGTAGATGGCTTTGATCCAAGTGTGATTCCGGCGACGGGTACACCGGAACCTGGTGGGCTGGGCTGGTATCAAGTCTTGCAAATTTTGCGCGAGCTATTTAGCCAGCGCGAGGTGGTGGCGGCTGATCTGCTCGAACTCGCTCCTATCCCGGGGTTAATTGCGCCAGATTTCACCTGTGCCAAGTTGATCTACAAGATTATTGGTTACAAGTTTTCCGCTAGCTTGCAGCATTAACTCAATTCTAACTATCTTTGCCGAAACCGAGCGCGGAAATCCGTTCGAATGAAAATTGCTGGTAAACTTCGCCAGGGGCTGAATTGGGCCCTCTCGGCACGGTTTGCCTGCCTCCCAGGTGCGGTAGAATGGATTCGAGATTGGGTGAGAAAGCGAGAGAAGGGAGTAGGCCATTGGAGGACCGTCGAGACGTCCCCAACTATTCTCTTCCTGAGGCCGCCTGGTCCCTCGGGCTGCCGGTCGGAACCGTGCGGCGCTGGTTCCAGCACGGAAAAGGGCTGCCTGGCGTCATCGTTCCGGCTGAATCCGATCCGCTGCGCCTTTCCTTCAACAACATGGCCGAGTTGTACATCTTGGCCACGATCCGGCGCCAGCATGGAGTTTCCCTGGAAAACGTGCGGCGAGCGCTGGCCACGATCAAGAGGCTCGACCAGGTGAATCACCCTTTGATCGCCCATGACCTCTACACCGACGGAGCAAGCCTCTTCAGCAAAGCCTACGGTGAATTGGTCAACCTTTCGGCATCTGGCCAGATCGCGCTCGCTAAGCTGCTGGACGCTTCGCTGAAGCGGGTTGAGCGTGACGAATCGGGTAAGGTCATCCGTCTCCACCTCTGGGTTAAAGATCCCATTACCGAGCCCAAGATTCTCGCCATCGATCCAAGAGTAAACTTCGGACGCCTGACGCTGACACACGGCGGTGTGCCTCTGGACGTTCTCGCGGACTTCTGGCGTGCGGGTGACAAGATCGCCGATCTGGCGGCGGCCTACCACGTCGATCCTTCCGAGGTTGAAACCGCATTGCAGTGGGTAGCACGTGGCGAAGCGGCCGCATGAGCCGGCCACTTATTTTCTCGACCGGTGCCTGGACAACGACGCCATCTTCGAAGCGCTCGTCGTTGCGGGTGCCGACGTCGAGCGACATCGGTGCCACTTCGCCCACGACTGCCCGGATGAGGCCTGGCTCCGGGCGGTCGGCGCCAGGGGCTGGGCTGTTCTCACCCGCGATCGCAAGATCCGCTCGCATGTAGCTGAAATCCAAGCCTGGCACCAAGCCAAGGTCGCCGTATTCGATCTCACTGGTAAGATCGGACTTTTCGAACTGGCTACGAGAATCGCCAGCTTTTTGCCGAAGATGGGCCGAATAATTGGGAACTACAGCAGACCGCTCTGGGCCACGGTTTCAGCATCGGGCGCCATCACGGTGGTCAAGGGCGAGCGGAGCGGCGGAATCAAGCGATACTAGAACGAGGAATGCTTATCTAGTACTTTTTTCCGCTATTTTGGTACGCAAGCTCTTGCTTGCAATGAAACCTGGCACATGGCGTGCAGCGATGGCGATAGGCTCACCCGTGCGAGGATTGCGTCCCATGCGCTCCCTGCGAACTTTCACTTCGAAGGTCCCGAAACCGGAAATCGCCACCCGCAGATCATCACGCAGGGCATCGGTGATGATAGCGAAGAACTGGGTAAGCACTACATTCGCAATCCGCCTAGTCACGCCTGAGCGCTCACTTATCTGAGCTATCAATTCTTCTTTATTCATCTGCTCTCCTCCACACTGTAGACGCGTATAGCACAGGCCAAGATAATTGCAAAGCGCGAAGAAGAGGAAGGGAGATCATTACCTTTGCTTTCCCTTTACCAGCATCGTATCATGCAACCCAAACTGGAATAGGCTCTGGCCTTTTGCGAACAGTCTGTCAACGCTGGAGGACTTGTGGAGCTAAGGCTCATTAACATCGGGTTTGGGAATTTTGTATCAGCTCATCGCGTGATCGCCATAGTGAGCCCGGAGTCAGCTCCTATCAAGCGCATCATTCAGGAAGCACGCGAAAGCGGTACGTTAGTCGATGCGACCTATGGCAGGCGTACCCGCGCCGTCATCATAACCGATACTTCGAACGTCATATTATCAGCCATTCAACCCGAGACGGTCGCGCATCGCTTTTTGAGCAAGGAAGTTTCCGAGAGTGGAAATCAAGACGCTGATTAGTTCTACTGGCGGTACCGGTCCACTGGCCAGGGCCACGCAACCGGCACGTCGCGGAATGCTTATCGTGATTTCTGGCCCTTCGGGGGTAGGCAAAGGAACGTTGGTAAAAGAGCTGATTCGTAGGCAGCCGGAGCTGCTTTTATCCATCAGCGTCACTACCCGCGCACCCCGACCCGGTGAGCAGGAGGGCATTGATTACTTTTTTCGCAGCGAAGAAGAATTCATGGAGCTGGTGGCTTCGGACGCGTTACTGGAGTACACGCAGTTTGTCAACGGCTTGTATTACGGGACGCCGCGGACTTTCGTCGAAGAAACTATCAAGCAGGGTCGTGACCTGGTGCTCGAAATAGACGTCAAGGGTGCCATCCAGGTTAAAGAGCGCTGGCCGCAAGGTGTTTATATTTTTCTGTTGCCGCCCACCATGGCGGAGTTGCAGGTAAGGCTTGCCAAAAGACAAACCGAGGCCGCCGAAGCTATACGGCAACGCCTTTCGGTAGCAGTAGACGAATTGAACCTGTTGCCACTTTATGATTATCAGGTCGTCAACGATGATCTGGCCACGGCAACCGCCAAACTGGCAGCGATCTGGCAAGCCGAGCGTTGTCGAGTAAGCCGTCAATTAGCTCATTATTGAGGTAGGCTCACTATTGATGGCAGGTGGGCATGGCAAAAATTCCTGCGCCAATGCTGGTAGTAGTAGCGGCATGCAAATGGCTTCACCCGCTCTCCCCCGGCGCTACGCGCCGAAGGGGACCCCTCTGCGGGTGAAGCCATTTGCATGCCGCTATATATATCGCATTATCTGGGAACAATTATGGTCAGGTGTTGCAGAGCAGCATTCCCAATGCGTTAAATAAAGCCAGCCCTTTTTGTAATAAGAATGAAAAGTTCATTATTGAAGGCAAGTTCTGGTGGGCATGAGGATATAAGTAAGGCCAAATGCCGGTATAGTGCTGCCGCGCATGTGCAAGGAGGGGTTCGCGATGGTGAGTAAAGTTGGCGCGCGCCAAGCAGATCTGCAAAAAAAGACCCGGCCGCTGGTAGAAGGAATGCCAGACCAGAAAGCAAACGAAAAAATACCTCCGACGACCAAGCTCGCCAGCGACGAGTTATCCTTGCGGCAGTATGACTATTTGAACCTGGCGGAAACGTCGGAAGATCTTGACATTGCTGACGATGCTGATCTGCTCATCTCCGCAAAAAGTGTCCCGACCGAGCCAGTTGACGATAACAGTACGGTCAAGGCGGATCTAAAACCGATTTTTCAAGAAATCAGGGAGTTGCTAGGAAAGAACGTGAAGTTCACGAGTGCCAAGGCGGCCGGGAGCAAGAACCCCAAGCCACTATGGACGGTAGGCGAAGCCAAGAAACTGCTCGCGGTGGTCTCGGCCATGCCCGAAAAAGATCGCGCTGCGCTGGCCAAGGCTAACTTCGAACGAATCGATGAGCTGCCGCACAAAGATCGGGACGATGGCTTCGGTACCGAACCGGATAATGGCCGGATCAGCTTCCAGTCCGGCAACCCGGGTGGACCGCTCAAGATACAGCTCGCGAACATCGCTTCCGAAAATGGCGTCCTGACCGAAGTCTTGACGCATGAGATCGGTCATGCCGTGCAAGGAGGCGGTCGCTGGGATGCCAATGCCATACGAGAGTTCGGCAAGTTGTCGCACTGGACGGAAATCGGCCCGCCCGAAGCGCTGGTGGATGGCTATAGCCCAACTCACCGAACACTCGATTTTGAAAAGGCTTATCCCCAGAACGCCAGCAACTTCGTGAACGACTATGCTGCCAAATCGGCAGTCGAGGATTTTGCCGAATCCTATCGCCATTATCTGCAAGATCCGGCCACGTTGCTGGCCAGAGCGCCCGAGAAGTTCCTGTACATCAACGCCGCTTCTGGCAAGTATTCGATCACCCGGGTCCAGGAGCTAGCCGCCGCTGCTGGCGTGGATCTGGTCCTTACCATGGCAACGTTGCGGAAATCCAGCTTGCGCGCCGACACTTTGGAGCGAATCGCCAAGGCTCATTTGCTGCTGGGGGCCGGTGATGCCGGAACGGGGGCAGGTGATGCCATCGCCCTCATACAGTCGCGGTACGACGATGCGGAATTTGTGAGCAAGCTCCAGCAAGATCCGCGCAGCGCACTGGGCGACGATATCTGGAATCGCCTTTCGGTCGCCGAGCAAGGACTGCTGCAACGCCCCAGTTACCTGGCTAGCTTGCTGGACACCGCCAAAGCCAACAAGATTGCCCTGCCGGATACCGTGACCGATACCGAGGTGCAGGCCTGGAAAGACTTCTTCCGCGATCTGGTGAACAATATCCCCGACAAAGATACGAAGCTGGCATTGAGCGATGAAGAGGTGATGGGGATGGCAGTCTACAAATATGGCGCCACTCCGGACAAAAAACCCGCGCAAGCACGTTATGATTATGCAGATAAACTGTTGCACAATCCCCGGTACTGGGATCGCTTATCGCCGGAGACGCGTGCCCTGCTAAATTCACCAGAAACGAAGAAAGTTATCTACAAGCTGGTCAATGACCCGATCACGGTGGATCTGATGGAGAAGCTGTGGGGCGGCGTCAAGATCAAGATACTCTTCGTCAAGGTCCGAATCGGGCATGAGCGGGATGAGACCCGCGTCGTGAACGTGCGGAAGACCATCGGGCGCATGGGACCGGCTGATGTGCAGTTTACCCTGGATATGGTGCGCAAGGGATTGAGTGACCAGGAACTGCACGGCGTGGTAGCGTCGATGGATGAGATGGCCAAGCTAGGTTATTTCATGTCAGGAGGCCCCAATATTGCAGGTATTTAAGAAAGAGAGAATCTTGCTATGGGACAAATCCTCTTATAGAAAGAAGTCGAAGGCTATTTAGGAGGATTTTCCCATTGGATCTAGTAAAGTGGCTTGACAAAGAGGCCAGTACGCTAACAGCATGTGAGGCGGAACGATTACGAATCTTTGCAGAGCACTATGCTAACCAACCCAGCTGGCCGGTGCTAGCGTTGCCAGCAGCTGTTGCAGAGCTTTACGGTATACCAAGCGAACAGCAGCAGGCATTGGTAGCGGGAAGTTGTTTGTTCTTTCTTGCAGCAGATATCATAGATGATGCTCAAGATGGCGACTTGGATAATGAAAGTTCATGGCCCTTTGCTATTAATGCCGGGCTGACTTTTCTCTTTGGAGCCATTAGAGCATTCGCTGCAGCAGCCCCCCATGCTCCCGTGGCGCAAGAAGTGAGCATGGCGGGCAATGCGCTGGTACAGGGACAAGAGCTAGATTTGCATTTGACCTGGCAAGCACAGCCTGAGGAAGATACTGTGCTGGCGGCTGTTAACGGAAAATCTGGCGCATCCATGGCCCTATATCTGCGCATGGCAGCACATGCTGCCGAGCGGATGCCAGTAGAAGTTGAAAAATGGGGTTTACTGGGACAAACACTGGGTATGGCTATCCAGTTACGTAGTGACCTGAACGATCTTTCGCGGCCGGCATCGCGTGACTTCAGGGCGCGCAAGCTAACCTTACCGCTAGCCTACGGCATGAAACGTTCGCCAGAAGCGCTAAAGAAAGCAATGGAAGATGATAATCAGGCAGCTGCTTGGCGTGCCTTGCGGTCATGCGGAGCGATAACTTTCGTCGAGTTCAAGATAGATGCCCTCTTGGTCGAAGCAGAAACGCTAATTGCTGCTTTTATCCTGGCAGAAAATGACCGAAAACGCTTGCTTGAATTTATCCATTCAGCAATAGCAATCCCTATGTCCATTTGATGACTGACTATTTAGTAGACGACAAAACAAATTTACTAACCGTGCAAGGATCTTTTTCACGAATTTGGCGTGCTTACCTCGTTGCAATATTGGCAATTTCTTTATTACTGCAAATCTGGGCCATTGTAATCACATTATCATATGTCGGCAAAAACTTTCCAGGATTTCGTTTCGAACCGACACTTACCGTTTCTAGCTTCGCCTTGGCGGCTTGGCCCGGTTCGCAAGCTGGCTTGACACAACAAGAGCGTATCTTGCAAGTAGAAGGAAAGCAGCTAGCTGGTCCAGATGAACTCTGGCGACTAGCACGAAGTACCCCGGCCGGAACACCATAACACTATCGTATAACAAATGATAGTAGCAAACGCGATATTGTCATTCTCGTCGCTACATTCTCTTGGCAGGACTGGATGCTCAGCGTTTTACCTAGCGTACTGGTGGCTTTAGTATTTTGGGCCATCGGAGCGGTGGCTTATTGGCGACGCAGAGATCATCCCGCAGCACAGGTGCATCTACTCTTCACCTCGGCCATGGCCGCTTACTTTGCCCTGGTAAATGATTACGATTTTGGCGCGCATTCTGGCCCGCTAATTGTCTTATCTCACTTTCTTATCGGTGCCACGGCCATGCACCTGGGAGCCGCCTTCCCGAGCCCTGATAATTTATTACGCAAGTATCCGCGGCAATTAATGTTCTTGTTCTATGGCCCAGCATTGTTCTGTGGCGGGCTGGCAGCACTACTTTATCATCCTACTGGTCCCTGGTCAGAGCTTACCTTCGTTCCATACATGACCACTTACTTTGGAGTAGGAATGGCATGGAACCTTTTAGCCATTATAATTACCATCGCTCTGTTGGTTCGCAATGCCTTGGTACCAGTTGTCCCACGTGCCGGGATGCAGGCGCGATTGGCACTATATGGCGCCTCTTTGGCTTTTTTGCCAACAGCAGTGTTCTTGTTAATTCCTAACCTGCTCAAAGTCGATCCGCAAACCACCACCTTGCTCACGGTGGCCATGCAATTCCCATTCCTTCTCTTTCCGGCAGCGATCGCCTACGCCATCGTGCGGACGCAGCTCTTCGACATCGACCTGGTCATCAAGCGGACGCTGCAATACACCATCGTGGCCGGTGCGCTCGGCTGTCTTTACTTCGGCATGATGGCCCTAGCCGGCTACACCCTGCAACGCGTGTTGCCGCAGGGCGCCAGCGAGGCCACCAACGCGGTCGCCGCCGCCACCGTGGCCCTCGCCTTCATGCCACTATCCAGCTGGACCTGGCGCCTGCTCGATCGCCTCTTCTCACGCCGGACTTACAACGCCACCGCTATACTGAACAATTTCGGCGCTACGGCGCGTCGGGCCACCGAAGCCGAGGATCTCTTCGCCGCCTTTGCCAAAGCACTGGACGAGGCCTTGGTCCCGACCCTGGTGTGCGTGAATGTGACCGGGTTGAATGCCGCACCGGCTACCTTGAGCACTGCCGAGCTGGGAGGTGGTCTGGCGAACACTGGTGGCAACGCTACTTACCGGCGTGGCGGTGGTCCGGTTGCCCTGGTCGAAACGCTGCGGTCGGGTCGCGAGTCAATCGGCCAGGCCGAAATAGGAAATAAACGCTCGGATTTGCCGTTCACCAGAGAAGATCGGGCACTATTTGCCGGCCTTTGTCAGCAGCTAGCGCTCGCCGTTGAAAATACGCTGCTGATCAAGCAGGTCCGCGCGCAAGAGCGGGTCGCCAAGGAACTGGAAATCGCCCACGAAGTGCAATCCGGACTCATGCCCACCGCGCTGCCGCAAGTGGCGCATACTCGCCTGGCCGCCCATAACCAGGCGGCGCTCGAGATGGGCGGCGATTTCTACGACTTCATTCCCTTGCAGGACGGCGCCATCGGTATCGTCCTGGGCGATGTCTCGGGGAAGGGTGTGCCGGCAGCTCTGCTGGGAGCGGTTTGCCTCTCGCTGTTCCGGGCGATCGCCCCCCACTACCGTTCACCCATCGAGACCCTGCAGGCCATCAACGAGGTGCTATTGCGCCACCGTGCCTCCAAGAAGATGTTCGTGGCCGTCACCTACGTGGTCTATCACCCGGCTAGCGGCTGGGCCATCGGTGTCAATGCCGGCAACCCCGCACCGCTGCTCTCGGGAAAACCCATCGTGAGCAAGGGTTTACCATTGGGAGCGCTTCGCCAGACCCGTTACTGCGATTTCGAGGTAATTCTCGAACCCGGTGACACACTGGTCTTGTTCTCGGACGGTCTGATCGATGCGCGTAACCGGGAAAACGAGCGCTTCGGCGACGAGCGTTTTCTGGCGCTCATGGCCCAGCATGCCCAAAGTGATCCGGCGGATCTGATCACCGCCATCCGATCGGAACTGGCAGCTTTCCAGAACGATCGATCGCTGTATGATGACTTGACGATCCTGGCCCTGCGCCGCATTGCGGTATTGAGCCCGGCACCGCCTGCTACAGTGACAACTTGCTAGTCGCCGCGATTTTCAAGTCGGAATTGGCGTTGTCTCAATATCCAGCCGTGCCATTGCCTGCCACCGTAGTTATTACAGTGTTGTCTAATTTGCGGATGCGATGGTTGTCAGTATCTGCGATGTAGACATTTCCATCATTATCCACAGTTACTCCATTTGGTCTATTCAGTTGCGCGGCGGTGGCCGGACCGCCATCGCCAGAAAAGCCAGCGCTGCCACTGCCAGCTGCCGTGGTGATGATACCAGCGGAATTTACCTTGCGGATACGATGATTGTAGCCATCTGCGATGTAGAGG
>JACQUT010000107.1 GCA_016267585.1 Cyanobacteria bacterium NC_groundwater_1444_Ag_S-0.65um_54_12 | reverse complement strand
GTGGTGATGTACGATGCGGCAGGGGTGCGGCGTGCTGCTGGCCGACAAGCCAAGGTACTCAACCAGATGGTGGCGGAACTGCAGCATGACCTCACCATCTCTTTGCCACGTCTGCAAGAATTACTGGGCCATACTCCCCGAGAGGTGATCGGGGGGGCACTATTAGGAATAATCGTGGCTTTGGCAGCTTTCCGTTACCTGGGGCACTGATTGGTGCGGCTCGATCTCTGGCTCGTGGAAAATGGGTACTTCGCTTCGCGCCAAGCAGCCCAGGGAGCAATCATGGCGGGCCAGGTCAGCTGCGCTGGCCACACTCTCACCAAGCCAGGAGTCCAGGCGCCTGCTGGCGGCCAGGTAGCAGTCAAACGGCCAGCCGTTAGCTATGTATCGCGTGGCGGCATCAAACTAGCGTATGCGCTGGATAACTGGCCAATTGCAGTAGAGGGGCGAATCGCTCTGGATATCGGGGCTTCTACTGGCGGTTTTACCGATGTGTTGTTGCGGCGCGGCGTGCGATTGGTATATGCGATCGATGTAGGTTATGGACAACTGGCTTGGTCGCTACGGCAGGATAGTCGAGTAGTAGTCAAGGAACGTACCAATGCTCGCTATCTGACCAGGCAAATTCTCTACGGAGCTGAGCCGATTGCTTCCCTGGCGGTAATCGACGTTGCTTTTATCAGCCTTACCAAGATTCTACCAGCGGCAAGCTCCCTGCTAGCTGCCGAAGACGCTGTAACAGTTCACCAGGGTGATTCATTCGAGCGCGTTGAAATCATTGCTCTGATCAAACCCCAGTTTGAAGCCGGGCGAGCAGAGGTAGGTCGCAAAGGAGTAGTACGTTCACCAGAGGTACGTTTGCAAGTGGTGGATAAAATTTGCCAATCGGCTCGCGAACTCGGTTTTACCGTTCAAGGTGTCGTTACTTCGCCCATTTACGGTCCCCAAGGCAACGTGGAGTTTTTAGCGTGGTTCAGTCGCTAGCCAGCATAGGCATTATTTATAACGAACAAGATCCGATAGCTAGCAAGCGAACCGCCGAGCTGCGTCATGCCGACTCTCGGATAGTGGCTATCCCATCTAGCGAAACCGCTTTGCCCCGGGTAGATCTACTGATCGTGCTGGGCGGTGATGGTACTTTCTTGCGTGGTGCCAGGCTGGTAGCACCTCATGGTACGCCCATTCTAGGCGTGGCCATGGGTACCCTGGGTTTTCTTGCCGAGGTGCAACCAGCAGACCTGGAACAAGCCCTCATGCGCATCGCGCAAGGCGACTATCAGCTGGAAGAACGAGTCATGCTGGAAGTTATCGTGATGCGGGCTGGCCAGATAATCGGACAGGCCTATGGCTTGAACGACGGTGTTGTCGGAAAGGGAGTTTCCGGTCGCATGGTCGAAATTTCCGTCGACACTGATGATAGTCCCCTTGCTACCTACGCGGCCGACGGTTTTATAGTAGCTACTCCGACCGGTAGTACTGCTTATGCTTTAGCGGCAGGTGGTCCGATTCTTGGCCCTGAAGTGCCAGCTTTCGTCTTGGTACCCATTTGCCCGCATGCGTTGACAGCTCGGTCGTTGGTAATCTCTAATCAGCGCGTGGTGCGAATTTGTGTACACCCGCGCAGCGCTGGCGCGGTCGTGACGGTCGATGGCCTGACCTTGCCTGATGAGTTGCAGGCCGAAGATCAGGTATTTGTTCGCAAAGCACCTTTCTGTACTCAGCTGGTACGCCTGGGACCAGAAGAGTTTTTCCGGCGCTTGCGCGACAAGCTGCAATGGGGTGGTCGAGGAGCCGCACGCGACGCCCATCCTGCTACCAACCTCAAGCAGGGTAGTTCACAGCGTATTTGTTGCGACTCCCCGTAAGCGCAAGCTTGGCTAGCGAGGCTCCACGATGAAGCGGATTGCTGTACGCTCCTCACCCTGCACCTCGATATCGAGGAAGGCTGGTATGGTGACGAGATCAATTCCTCCAGGCGCCACATACCCCCGAGCGATACCGATCGCCTTTACCGTTTGGTTGACTGCGCCGGCACCGATGGCTTGGATTTCACAGCGGCCGGCTTCGCGGATCATGCCTGCTATAGCTCCAGCTACCGAGGCAGGATTTGATTTAGAAGCTACCTTTAGCAAGGTAGTCCCATGGCGAGTAGCATTAGAGGATAACACCGACGGACCCTCCTCGTCGAGTATTCCGCCCGTTTGGGGGGCGGTAATTATTCAGGGCTATGTCATGCATCCTATGAAGTCTAGCGTCTGCCGTCATTGGCTGTTGAGCCGAGAGGCACGGGTCTAAATGACCCGTGCTGCTTGCAAGGCAATTGCGCTTCTTCCGTTAGATAACCGTCCTGCCACTTGTCATTTTCCGCAGGAAATTGGTTCGTTAGCCGGCTGGGAAGTGGTTACTCCACCGCCAGGCTTGTTGGGAGATCTAACAAGGCCGGCATCCTGTGCTGAACTCATACAATGGTTAGTAAGAATCGCTCCCGAGGTCGAAGGTGCCATAATCGCACTGGATACCCTGATCTATGGTGGCTTGCTTCCAGCTCGCCGCAGCATCGAGAGTTTGGAATTGCTGTCAGAGCGGCTAGTTAGCTTGGAGATCTTGGCGGATCGGTCATTCCCCCTTTACGCTTTTGCCGTTACCCTACGAATCGCTAATTCTAATGTAGCGGAAGAAGAAAAGCCGTATTGGGCTGATTATGGTTCGCTGATCTATCGGTGGAGTTTTCATGCCGACCGTCATGCCCAACTGGGCGATGCAGCAGATGCCGAGCAAGCTCGCCTGGCGCGTGCCAGTATCCCGGATGCCATAGTAAATGATTACCTGGCTACCCGGCAGCGTAATCTGGCGGTTCATCACCAGCAACTGGATCTAGCCGCCAAAGGCCTCTTCAAGGTACTTTGCTTGACGCAGGATGATACTGCGGCCTATGGCTTCAATCAGGCAGAAAAACGCGAACTGGCAGCCAGAAAGGTTCCCGGAGTACTGTTTTATCCCGGCGCCGATGAAGTGGCGGCAACTTTGGTAGGACGCTGGATAAACGAACAAGCGGGGAAACAACCTGGCTTTCATTTGTCAGCCGTTCCACCGTCTACCCTGGATGTCGTGACGTTGTACGAAGATCGACCGTTGCGCGACACGGCAACCTGCCAGGTGTTAGCGGTAGGGGGCCGGATCGCCAAAGCGAGCGATGCGGCAGATCTAGATCTCTGGTTGAACGGCCCCGCCAGCTATCAAGGTGATCTGGCTCTCGGTACTCACCTGGCCGGTGTCGCTGATCCGCCGCGCGACCTCCGACCACTAGTCGCACGGCTTAGATGCGGCCCACCACTGGCTCTGGCCGATGTGGCCTATGCTAATGGCGCAGATCCCGAGCTGTGGAACCGGGTGGGGAGCTTCCCGCTCGCTAACCTGGCGGCTTTCGCTGGTTGGAATACCGCAGGCAATACCCTGGGTACGGTGACGAGCCTGGCATCAGCTTACCTGACCGGGCCGCGTCAGCCCAAAGTTCATAGGCAGTTTATTTTGAACCGTTTGGCGGACGATCTGTTATATCAAGCCATTTTGCGACCGCGCTTGCAACGGGAGGGTCAACCGATTGCGACAGTTGCCGCCGAGCTTGGTGCTCGGCTCACCACGCTCTGGCAAGAACAGTTTCCCTGGCTCCCCATTCGCAAAATTGCTGCTTCCTTGCCCTGGAATCGCCTTTTCGAAGCCGCTATCATGGTAATCGAATGAATAGAATACACTCAAGGCGTGATAC
>JACQUT010000106.1 GCA_016267585.1 Cyanobacteria bacterium NC_groundwater_1444_Ag_S-0.65um_54_12 | reverse complement strand
GGATTCCAGCTCCACCAGAGGTTGTGAGCAAGCTCATCTAGCCTCTGTAGCTGCTCAGGGATGGCAGGGAAGACAGAAATGCGGCCTAACAGCTTCATTACCCAGGTCTCCTTACAATTGAGCACCCATCGTAACAGATCTCTTGCTATCGTGCCGCCTATACCGGTATGGCTCGTAGCTCTGCAGCTTTCTCTTCTGGCAAGGCATCATTGATGAAAGTCCCTGCACCGGATTCGCAGCCAGCCAGATACTTCAGCTTGTCTCGGGTACGCATGGGTGGATAGAACTCGATATGGAGATGCACTCCTGGCCGTTTGAGGCCATCGGTAGGGGCTTGATGCATGACCATCATGAAAGGCAAAGGAACCTGCCAAAGCCTGTCGAATTTGCTGAGCGTAACTTTTAGCAGCCAGGCCAAATCACGAACTTCGATCGGAGTGAGGTCCAAGAGCGATTCGCGATGGATTTTCGACAATAGGTGAGTCTCATAGGGATAGCGTGCGAAAAAAGGAACACATGCTAGCCAAGAAGAGCCTTCTGCCACGATACGGCTAGCGGCGATTTGTTCTTTACGAACGATAGCGCAAAAAAGACATGCGCCAGTACGTTCATGGTAATGCAACGCCGCATCCAATTCGCGCTGAATTTTGGGCGGAATGAAGGGAAAAGCGTAAATTTGACCATGGGGATGAGTAAGAGTAACGCCAATAGCTTCCCCGCGATTTTCGAAGATGAAAACGTAAGCAATTTGCGGATTATTGGCCAGTTCACGATAACGCTCGGTCCATACTCGGATCAGTCGGACGAAATCTGTTACTGGCCGATCTGCCAGTGCGCTATTGTGATCCGGACTGTAAAGAATGACCTCGCAAATTCCTTCAGCTGGCATCACTTTATATAGTTCATCACCAGTTACTGCAGGAGGCGGGGGTACGCGCTGAAAGCTGGGGAATTTGTTTTCGAGGACCACAAATTGATAGTCTGATGTGGGAATTTCGGTCGGAATACCACCTGGCAAAGTTGGACAGAGCGGACAGTAATCAGCTGGGGGTAAAAAGGTGCGATCCTGGCGATGTGTAGCAGTCACTACCCATTCTTCCAAGATCGGATGCCAGCGCAGTTCAGACATTTTCCCCAAATGAGTAATAAATCAGATAGCGGCCATATTCTTTATGCGTTACGCTGTCGCCGTTGACTCGCGATCGAGACTGGCAATCATCCGTTGGATGCGATCAACCTCTTGGTCGTCGAACATCGGCTCGCCGCACTGCTTGCACACCCAAGCCGGAACGGCATCCCAGACCACGTGGTAGCCCCTCCGGCTCACCGAGAAAGGAGCCGTGCCCCGTTCGAGTTCGCCCTGGCAAAAAGTACAGGTCATGGCCTAGAGCCTCCGTTTCAAATCAGGCGACCAGAGGGACGGGTTGGGAAGGTAAGCGGTTATGACGGCCAGATAGTCATTCTTTGGTGAGCAAACCACATGGATCGGACGGCGACCGTCGCCATAGCCGAGCAGCAAGCAGTTGTGTCCACGAGGATCATCCGGCCGCTCCTCGATTACCTCTCCCTCCCATATTACCCGCATGACCTCGCTGCGAAGGACCATCCGATCAGGGGCAGCCATCTGCTCAATGGCATGGGCCGTCCACAGCACCTGCTGGCGGGCTGCCACTCGGATCTCGTCGAGGATCACCTCGAATCTTTCCTTCTTATTATTCTCGCCTGCATTTCCAATGCCATTCAAGATTACCATGCTGCGGCAATCCGCCGTTTCTATAATTCGTCGCCAGTTACTATCAGGAGAAGTGGTACATGCTGAAAGCTGGGAATTTTGTTTTCAAGGATTACAATAGTATGCCAGCGCAGTTCAGACATTTTCCCCAAATGAGTAATAAATCAGATAGCGGCCATCTTCTTTATGAATGATCTCGCGTAATAACAGCTCTTCCCATTGATCGCTGGAACAACCATGGGCAAATGGCAGATCACTTGGTGGTACAGGGAACTCAGCTTCTTTCATATAGAGTATATTACTCGATATGAAAATTGAAGTTGTACTAGCGCTGCGGGAACTAAACCAACTTATCAACCTGGCAGAGCAAAATGTGGTAGTGATCGACGTTCTGCGCGCCACTAGTTCCATGGTGACAGCCACGAAAGCGGGGTGTCAGCGTATTATCCCAGCAGCCTCACTGGAAACGGCACATGAAATTGCGGCTAGCTTAGCTGACCAGGAGCCCATTCTGGCTGGCGAAAGAGGCGGTTTGCGGCCAGCTGACTTTCACCTGGGGAATTCTCCCGCCGAGTTTGTTCCAGCGACTGTTGCCAACCGAACCATCATCATGGCTACCACCAATGGCAGCTGGGCCATCTGTCAGCTGGCTGACCAAGCCAAGCAGGTCTTTGCTGCCTCTTTCCTCAACATTTCCGCTACTGCAGAAATTTTGGTCCGCGAACTGCGGGATGTCACCATCATCTGTTGCGGAAAGGATTTGTTACCAGGGCTAGAAGATGTTGCCGGCGCCGGTCTCTTGACCAAGCGTATAAAAGAGCTAGCCGACTGCCCTTGTGATCTGTCGGATACTGCCTTGATCGCCTTGGCCGCTTTCGAGCATTGGCCTGACATTACCGACATCTTGCATGATTCTGCGCACGGGCAGTATCTGGCAGCGATCGGCATGGGCAGCGATCTCGATTTATGCGCCGTGCGCGACAGCTACCACTTGCCGCTGCATTTGGCCCGGGGTGCCATCGTGGCGAAACATCCGGTTATCAATCCGGAAAAGAATAGATGAGCCCGAACTTCCTGCCATCCGGATCGGCGAAGTAGACAGCATACCAAACATCATCAACCCCCTCCGCTCGAAAGAGATCCTCGAAAAACTTGGCTGGACCACTGATTACATCTACTCCGCACAAGAGCAAATGCTTATGAAACTCGTCGATCTCTTCTGGTCGTTCGGCAGAAAACTCGATCCGTGGGCCAGAGATGTCTGAAACTTCCGCAGGAATGGAATTGGGATCCTCAACCAGCTCTAGGTACATGTGACCATTGCCAAAGACCACCGTTTGAGCTTTGTCGTATGGATCCTGCCAGTACCTTCCGCCCGAGAACCCTAGGCCAGTAAAGACCCTCTGATAGAAATCCACAGAGCGTTCGAGATTCCTCACTGCGAGTTTCAAATTGTAAATCCTGCCGATTAGCATGGAACTCTATTTCTTTCTATTCTGCGATCTGCTTACCGAACCAATTCTAGCGTGAAACTTTGAACCTGGCCGGCGCTGGAGCTGAACTGAGCGACTTTTCGGGGTATATGCCAAAAGACGATGGATCTACGCTTGCTATTGGTCTTTCTGCTCGCCTTCCTGGCGGCCGGGTTGATCATGCTGGTGCTGGCTCGTCATTTTCAGCGCTCACTGGTAGCGGCTTTCGAGAAATACCGGGCCCGCAGACAGCGATCACTCGAGCGCTCGCGCAATCCCCTGTCTTCCGAGCGCTTCGTGCGCTATCAATGGCTCTTTACTATATCCGCTTCGCTCCTGGGCTTGGCTCTCGCCCCCGGGATATTGCCCCGCCTCTTTCTGGGCGGTTTGCTCGGTGGCCTGGCCTGGCTGGCTTGCGATAGCTATCTGAAATTGCTCTGGCAGCGTTACCAGAAAGAGTTCGAGCAGCAACTTCCCGACATGATCGGCGTGATTGCCAATGCGGTAAAAGCGAGCTTTTCGGTTCAGCAAGCACTCGAGCTCGTTACTGGCGAATTTACGGAACCCATGAGTGTAGAAGTGACGGAAGTATTGCAAGAAATTCGCATGGGCATTCCTTTCGATCAAGCTCTGCAGAACTGGTCCGAGCGCTTGAAGAACGATGACCTCGATATCTTCACGACTGCTCTGATCATCCAGCGCCAGACTGGCAGCAACCTGAGCGAGATCTTGGACAACCTCGCTACCACGATGCGCGAACGCCGGCGTATTCAAAACCAGATACGCACCCTGACGACCCAGGGCCGTTTTTCTGGAACCATCCTGTCGCTTTTGCCAATAGGGCTTTACCTGATACTTTACTTGATTGCACCCGAGCGGATGGGTGTCCTGTTCACCCATCCGCTCGGGTGGATGTTAATAGTGGTCTGCGGCGTCATGATCTTGGCAGGGAGCCTTATCATCCGGCACATCGTGGCCCTGGATATTTAGTATGACAACCACTCTGGTCCTGGTTACCGTGTTTGTTGCAGTATTCAGCGCTGCGATCTTGGTGATCCTGGCCTTTGCCAAACCTCGGGGCCATTCCCGACTGCAAGATCGGCTAAAACGCACTAGCAATCAACAAACCACTGAAGAGCGGAGGTTGTACAAAACCGTTCCCTTACAAGTACTAGAAGAACGCCTGAAGCCTTTTGCCATAGAACGCCTGACTGCACAACGCGAAGCTGCACTGCAACGCCAGCTAATCATGGCTGGAGAATACGCTACGACACCTGCCCAGTTCGTGACCAGGCAATTGGCCAGCGCGCTCTTTTTGCCAGTCGCCTTTCTATTGATAAACTGGGGAGCAATCGGATTAGCATTGCCGGTAGTCATTGCTGGCACGTTAGCTAGCGCTTTCATCGGCTATCGCTTGCCAGCATCGCGCCTGGGCTATCGTATCGAACAGCGCCAGCAGGTTATATTACGCCACCTACCTACCATTCTCGACTTGCTGGTCACCTGCGTAGAGGCAGGAATGTCATTGCAGTCCGCCATGCAAAAAGTTGTGGAACGCACGGCTCCGCATCCCCTGCGCGAGGAACTGGAACGCACCCTGAAAGAAATACAGCTGGGTCGCCCGCGCGGCGAAGCACTCCGCCATCTGGGTAAACGGGTAGGCTTGAAAGAGCTCAATAGTGTTACTATCGCACTGGTACAAGCGGAGATCATGGGATCAGCGGTGGCCAAGACTTTGCGCATACAAAGTGAAATCATCCGGGAAGCACGCTGGCAGCGCGCTCAGGAAGCTGCCCAGAAGGCGCCGCTCAAGCTCGTTTTCCCCATTGTTTTTCTT
>JACQUT010000105.1 GCA_016267585.1 Cyanobacteria bacterium NC_groundwater_1444_Ag_S-0.65um_54_12 | reverse complement strand
GGGCTAATGGTTTCAGGGTGTTGCTGGCACGTTCGGCAGCTACTACGCCCAACCTTTCTTGGGCAGTAAAACAACAAGGTGCACAGGGAGCATTTATCATAACCGCCAGCCACAATCCAGCCGAATACAATGGTTTCAAGCTAAAGGCTAATTTTGGTGGATCAGTGCCGCCGCTAGATACCGCGGATATCGAGCGCCGGCTGGCACTGCAGCAAGTTGTCATCAAAGAGGGTGGCAGACCGGTAGAGTTTTTCGATCCGAAAAATGCTTATCTAGCTCATTTGCAGCGCCTGGTGGATATCGAGGTGCTGCGAGCTGGGCTAATGCCGCGGCGGGGTGCTACTTCCAAGTTGCATTGGCCTGATTTGTTGACAATTGTCGACAGCATGCATGGAGCGGGAGCAGGCTACATGTCGCTAATATTTGGCTACCCCAGGCCATTGATTGATCTGGCCCCACCGCAGTTCTTGGCAGAGATCCGCACGCAGCGGGACCCACTTTTCGGCGGTACTCATCCCGAGCCGATTCGCTCCAATCTCGGGATGCTGATGGATATCGTCAAACGCGAAGCTAACCGTTATCCGATGGCGATGGGAATTGCGTTCGATGGTGATGGCGATCGGATCGGAGCTATTGATGGTTCAGGAGAATTTATCAATTCCCATCAAATCCTTGCCTTGCTGTTGCGCCACCTGGTAGAGACCAAAGGTTGGTCTGGTGGGGTGGTCAAGACTTTCTCCACCTCGCGATTGGTGGAAAAATTAGCTCGCTGTTATGGCCTTCCGGTTTACGAGGTTCCCATCGGTTTCAAATACATCTGTGATTTGATGCTCCGCGAAGATATTTTGATTGGTGGGGAAGAATCGGGCGGAATAGGCATTAAGAACCATTTGCCGGAGCGCGATGGCATACTTTGCGGTCTTTTGTTGATGGAAATTGCCTCCATGCGAGGTAAATCGCTGAAGGCTCAAGTAAATGAGCTTCATGATAAATTTGGACCTGCTTACTATGATAGGTTCGACTTGCGGACTACCGATCGGTCTATCATCTCGGAAAAGCTAAAGAAACTGGAAGAATCCCCGCCCTTGGGGATTGATGGTGTGCGGGTTACTGAAGTACAGACGCTCGACGGGGTAAAGTTGCTATTTGCCGATGAGGGGTGGCTGCTCTTTCGGGCCAGTGGAACGGAGCCGTTATTGAGAGTGTACGCGGAGGCTGCGGAACCGGAGCGCGTGCGACGTTTGTTACGGTTTGGACGTGATTTTGCCAAAGGTGTAGCGATGCCACAGGAAACGGAGCAAGCAAGCGAGCTCAGTTACAATTCTGGCGGTTCACTGCCGGCTAGTGGTCAGTAGATATGAACGTTAAAGATAATTCACAAAAACGGTTGCGCGTAGCAGTATTGTGCGGTGGAATTTCTAGCGAACGTGAGATTTCTCTGGAAAGTGGACGAGCCGTACTAGAGCAGCTCGATTCGCAATGCTACGAAACTAAACTCTACGATCTGGCGGATTTTATTTCTAATGGCAAAGATTTGTCAGCAACCTTGCTAGCTGACAGCGATGTGGTTTTCTTGGCGCTGCACGGTCCAGGCGGTGAAGATGGAACATTGCAGGGCTTACTTGAGCTTTACGGATTACCATATACTGGCTCCGGAGTGCTGGCTAGTGCCTTGGCGATGGACAAAGCCATGACAAAACTGATTTATCGGCAAGCTGGCCTGCCGGTGGCTCCCGATCTTAGTTTTAGTTTTCAGGAAGTCGCCGAGTGCCCGGTGCAAGAGATTGCCGGACAGGTGGCAGATGCGCTAGGTTTCCCCGTCATTGTCAAGTCGAATAACCAAGGTTCTACCCGTGGAGTACTGCTCGCCAGCAATCTTGCGACCTTCGAAAGTGCTTGGGCAGAGGCCAAACGTTACCACAGCGGCATTATCGTAGAAGCTTTCGTCAAAGGCCGCGAATTTACCGTACCAGTAATAGGCGGTAAACAGCCAGCAGCTCTGCCAGTAGTCGAGATCATACCGAAAAAGGCGTCTTTTTTCACTTATGAGGCAAAGTACGAGCCTGGCGGATCAGAAGAGATCGTACCGGCGGCGCTGGAAACCGAGCTTACCGGTCGGCTACAGGAACTCGGTTTGGCTGCACATCGGGCGTTGGGATGCTGGGGTGTTTCGCGCACCGACATCTTGCTCTCTTGGGAGGGGCAGCCGGTTTTACTCGAGACTAATACTATCCCCGGCATGACGGAAAATAGTCTTCTACCTAAATCTTTGCGCGCAGCAGGCTGGTCGTTGAGCCGTTTCGCTGATTGTTTAATCAATTGGGCATTCGAGCGATCAGCTTTGCTCCAGCTAGAACGCCAGCCTGGCCCAAAATTATTAGTAAAGCACAGTCCATCATGACGGTGGAAAATTTACCGGTATTAACGGTTTTCCAGCTGAATATGGTTGCTTATGCGGCGCTAGCAATGGCGTTCTTGGGAGTGGTGCTAGCGCTAAGGGGACAGCAGCCAGGACTCTGGTTGACGGCGCTCGATCTATCAGCTCTAGCAGTTTTTCAGGCATTACTCCCTGCCGGCTACTGGCGGCCTGCCGAGTTATTGAGCAGCGGGGTCGGCTTGGCATTGCTTTGGACCGGCGGTTTTTTGCTAGTAGGTTTTGGGATAGAGCCCTTTGCTGCACGTATCGGGGTACGGCTGTTTCGGATTGACCGCGGCGTACTCATGGGCGCAGCCTTGGGATTGTTACTTACCCTGTTCCTGCCCTTCGGTCTCACCACCATAGTAGGGAGCGCATATTTAGGTGCCAGTATCGCGAGTATGCTCATGGGTTCACGTTTCAAGCGAGCGCTCGGTGATGGCGTAGGAGCTTTGCTCGCTATTTTTGGTCCCAAAGGCATCAGGCTCATGTGCACTTTGTCATTGGCTTCCTTGCTGGTTCAATCAGCTACTTGAGTATTATGCCGGTGCAAGTAAGCGACCTGATGACAAGACGAGTCATCGTCGTCGCGCCAGAGACCACGCTTGCAGAAATCGTTCGTCTCTGGCGGAAAACTCAGGTAAGTGGCTTTCCGGTTGTAGCAGAAGGACACTTGTTGGGTATGGTGACCGAGGGCGATCTGGTGAGGCGGCAAAAACCATTGGTGCAACCAGTGGCGTTGACATTGCTAGACGCCATAATTCCACTGCGAGCCGGACGTTCCCTGAAAGAAGATTTGCTAAAACATGTAGCGCTAAAGGCAGAAGAACTGATGACGGCGCCGGCCATCACGATCAAGCCAGAAGCTGACATTTCAGAGGCTGCAAAATTGCTGATAGAAAACAAGATCAAGCGCTTGCCGGTACTAGCCGACGATGGTCAGCTAGTAGGGATCATCAGTCGAGCGGATTTGCTGGAATATCTCTTTTCTACGCTGATTGATCAGCCTGGCTAGCAGATGAGCGCCGCTATAACAGCAAAAATTGTCGCAGCGTGTGTCTTGGTGAGCGGTTTCTTGTTGGGAGGCGTGCTGTCAGCTGCATGGGGTGCGAATCTGCTGGCAGAACCAGAGATATTGCTAGCCGGCCAGTGGCGGCTTACCGGTCGAGCCACCTATGCGCCCTATTTTTTGACATTACTAGATGGGCAACCGCAAGCCAAAGACTGTCCGCCACCAGCCAAGCAAACAGCGGCAGATAGGCAGCGTTGTTCGTCTAGCATTCGTCGCCCTGTCGAATCTCGCCATTGGGCCGAAATTAGTACCATGTTGGAGACCGGTTTGGGGCAGGGAGTTGGCCTGGCGCTGAGCGCCCCATTAGCCATGGTAGTGCAGTATGCGCAGAATCCCGCGGAACTGCCCCCGGGTATTGTGCCATGGAATCTGGCGTTTGGTGATTTTTCGATTATGTTGCACCGTGAAATAGCAGCTATACCGCAGACACACATGCGCATCTCGTTACAAGGGAATGTTCCTCCCATGGGAACACCGCTGGGCAACGAGTGGTACCTTTGTCCCGAGAAGGATGCCCAGGGGAAAGACCGCGTAGCTGACTCGGGTAAATTGATCCTGCGCGAGTATGTGGTTTTTCCGGCAGCTCCTAGCGTAGATCTGGCCATTGCCGTCTCGCGAGCGCTACTATCACGCATCTTGACATTTTATAGTAATGCTGGCGTGAATTTCCCATTCAGGCGGGTGGCTCCTGAGCCGGTGGTCACCTGGCGCGGATTGCGATACACTTGGAATGGTGGTGTCGAATATCGGCCGTTTTTTTGGTTAGATTTGCAGCTAGAGGCACTTGGTACCTGGTCTAATCCAGCAGAGCAAGATCGCTGCAAGGTTTGCATGACGGGCTATGGTAGGCTCGATATTGCACCAGGGATCGCTTGGCGAATGACTAAAAGCTTGAAGCTGCGCGGTGCGTTGGCTTTGCCGATCTGGCAAACCGGTTACCAGCGAGATTTTCCCTTTGTTACTGGTATCATCGGTATGGTAGTGGATCTGTGAGGAAACGCCAGCAAAATGTTCTACCAGGTGAAGAAAGGACTGATCGATGTCTACACCGTTCTACAGTCAGCAGCCCAATCTATTCAAAGTAGCCAGTACCTCCAGTCCAGCTGCCGTGGCTGGTGCGATAGCGGGGATGATTCGTGAGCGCGGGCGTTGCGAAATGCAAGCCATAGGTGCGGGAGCCATCAATCAGGCTGTCAAGGCGATAGCGATCGCTCGTGGTTACGTAGCTCCGGCGGGTCTTGACCTGGTGTTCGTTCCGGCTTTCTTGGATATCATGATCGGTGGCGAGGAACGCACGGCTATCAAGTTCGTGATCGAGTCCCGCCATTGATCTGATAGCTAAACGAAATAATTGTGTGAGATCGTCTTCTTACATAAGATCCCATAATTCGATTTCTTGGCGTAGTGTCTGGATACGCTCTCTGGTCAGCGCGATTTCCGCAGCGAGCATCAAGCGTCCCTGCATGCTGCCGCCCCAGGTACTATCGGAACGGAAAAGCGATTCTTTGTCTCGGAAATTGCGCCAAGCGTGTTGGGCTTTTTTTAGATCCGTTACAATTTCCTGGCCTTCCATGCTGCTGCGCCTGCTAGTAATGACATTTTTCAATTGCTGATAAACCTGGTTCAGTTCGTTCTCGGTTTTTTTCAGTTTCTCTTCCAGCCGGAGGGAACGCTCGTAATTGCTAACAGCACCATCGATCTGATCGTCTTCCGGTACCAGTTCTTCGTCACGCAGTGCGCGCTGTAGCAGTTTGGCGCGCTCTTCGGTCAAACGAGCTTTGGCATCCAGAGCGGATTGTAATTTATCCTTTTTGCCAGAGGAAAGATGGGATTCGGATTGCGCTTCTCGATCGCGGTACTTGATCCATGCTCGTTGCGCATGGATCAAGTGTTGCTTGATTTCATTTGAGCCGAAATCGAGCCGGCTTAGCTTTTGCTGGAGTTCCTGATATGCGGAATTGAGTTCCCGATCAGCCACCTGCAGGTCGTCTATTATCGCGATCAGTTCACTTCTATAAGCAGCATCAGACGCCTCATTGCTACTAGTTCTGTTACCATTGAGCGTCAAATTGTCATTACCAATAGATCGACGTAATTGTTGATTTTGCGTGGGTTTTACCGTTTTTTTTGTTCTCGGCAACTGCGATTTTGGTAGTTTTACCGCTTTGCCGTTCAATACAGCAGCATTACCTGTCATTTTTTCTCCGCCTTCTTATCCTTCACTCCGGCAATTGCACAGCGGGGGGATCCCACACTGTCAGTGCTTGACGTAACATCCGGGTACGTTCTCTGGTCAGCGCTGTAGCGGCTCCAAGAACCAAGAGGCCTCTCATGCTGTCTCCCCAGGCACTATTGGAGCGAAAAAGCGATTCTTTGTCTCGGAAATTGCGCCAAGCGTGTTGGGCTTTTTT
>JACQUT010000097.1 GCA_016267585.1 Cyanobacteria bacterium NC_groundwater_1444_Ag_S-0.65um_54_12 | reverse complement strand
TCAAAAACTCGACAATTTCTTGCAGTTCGGATTTAGCTTCTTCTATGCCTGCTACATCGGCAAAGGTTACCTTGGGCTTGTTATCGACCAGCAGCTTGGCCCGGCTCTTGCCGAAGCTGATAGCTTGATTGCTACCACTTTGCGCTTGTTTCAGCATGAAGATCCACAAGCCCACGATGATCAATACTGGCAGCAAGACGGTAGAAAGCAAAGAAATCCACCAATTGGCTTGATCCGGTCGCTTACCAGAAATGGCTACCTTATGCTGCTTGAGTTCAGGGATGAGATCCTTGTCATCAGGCGCAATGGTACGTACCTGCTGTTCATCCTTGCCGCGCGCCAGTATAGTCCCGGTCATATTGTCGATAACTACGCTGGCGATTTTGTCTTCCTGCACGCGTTGCAGGAAATCGGTGTAAGAAACGTCCTTGGTGGTGGCAGCAGGCCGGTAGAGACTGCTAATAAAGACAATCGCCACCAGTACCAGCATGATGTAAATGCCGGAAGATTTCCAAACCTTATTCAAGAAATAGCCCTTCTGAATTACTTTCCAGGCAAATCGGCAAGATCTTCCTGACATACCTTGTCACAAAGATCCCTTCCCATGCTAGAGATGGGCAATTGCCGCGTCAAGCAGATTCGACATTCCAGGTGACCAGGATAGTCCATTGGATCATCCCCCGCCTTCCGGAACTTGAGCTCCCCGCCGCTTCGAATAGCTACGACTTTGCCAAGCAAGTGGGTATGAGCTGGCGCTTGGCCACCGGCAAATCCGAGTAGTTGTTCAGCTTGCGCAAAGCTGAGCTCCGGCGCTATCCGGCGTAACATGCGATAGCGAAGCGAGATAGGCTGGCTATTGAAATCAGCTCGCCGAAATGAGCGTCGCTGCTGCTGCCACAATTGCGCGAAAGCTTGATCTGTCGCTGTTTCTAGTGCAGCTTCGTCCCGGGCCAGAATCCGGGCAGTACGATTAGCGATTTTGGCCACGCGAGGATTCAAAGAACGCAATACTGGCAATACCTCCAAACGCAAGCGATTGCGCTTGGTATAAGCCGGATCTTCATTAGTGGGGTCCAGTAACGGCTGGATCCCACTTTGGTGCAGATAGGCTTCGATGGCCTGGCGTGTCACCCCTAACAAAGGGCGTACCAAGTTTATGCCTGCTGGCCCTGATTCTGCGAATTGCATTCCGCTCAATCCCGTAAGACCAGCACCGCGAATGAGGTTCAGCAGCATGGTCTCTAGTTGATCGTCAGCATTATGGCCCAAGGCGATCGCCGCAGCGTTGATCTGACGCGCCATGGCGGCCAATTCTAGGTGTCGAGCTTTGCGCGCCGCTGTTTCTCCCACAGCAGGCTCGGCAAGACGAACGACATGACAGGGGACCTGCCAGCGGTTGGCCAGCTGACAAGCATATTCGGCCTCGTTCGCTGAACCGGCACGCAAACCATGATCGATGTGTAAGGCTACCAGTGACCAATTGCCGGCACGTGTCAGGGCATGCAGCAGAGCACTGGAATCAGGCCCACCCGAAAAGCCCACTAGCAATATCTGACCGGCAGGCGGCAAATGCCCCTGCTGCCAAGCAGCCATCACGGCACGAGATACTTCCATTGCTAATGGCACTGGCTGGATTTGAACCAGCGGCGGAGCGGGTATGAACCGCTTGCTCTACCTAACTGAGCTACAGTGCCTTGTCTAACGGTACGTAATTCTGAAGCTATTATTATAATACAGACCCTTTTATCGCCAAGGCATGATAGGGCCAACCTGAGGCTACGTCAAATCCCATCTCCCATCTGTCACAATGGATATGAGACGCCAGACCTGCTACTATTCTCCCCATGACTGCGCTGACGCTTTGGCTTACCACCCAGCTACTTTGGATCAAGGCCTTGCATGTCTTGACGATCATATCCTGGATGGCCGGGCTCCTCTATCTTTTTCGCCTCTTCATCTACCATGCCATGGAGACCGAAGCAGTTACCAAGGAGCGTTTTGTCGTGATGGAACGCCGATTATATCGCTACATCACGGAACCTGCTCAGTGGGGAGCATGGATATTTGGCGCCATCTTGGTCTGGTTGCAGCCCTATCTCTGGAGTCAGCGCTGGTTCTATGTAAAGCTGGCAGGTGTTGTGTTGCTCACGTGTGTCCATTACCTGGCACCGGTATTGATGGCACGTTTACTAAAGGGGTTGCCAGTGCCGCATGATAAGGCACTGCGTGTCCTCAATGAAATACCTACCGTTCTTATGATCGTGATCGTCATAATGGTGGTAGTACGGCCCTGGTGACCACCATGTCATGGCGGCGCAGGGCCCTTCAGGAGTGCGGTTGATAGCTGTGGCATAGTAGAGCAGATAGTAGCACGCCGTGCTCTGGGAAGCCGAAAGGTTTGTCAGTTTTTCCTGGCTGCTAGCTGGTCAGCAAGTTTGCCAGGCGCTGAAGGTAATCTTCAGCAGTTTTCCGGGCCTTGTCGAGCGTTCCGTATTTGTCCGCTGCGGACTTAGTATTTACTACTTCGAAATTCCACTGCATGGTCAATGCCTCATCAGCTTTGCGCCAGTCGATGACCGTTTGCTGGACTTTGGTAATTGTGGTCGTCAATTGCTGGTGCCGGGTCGTCAGCTCGGCATTCTTGGTTTGCATATTCAGGACCTGCTCCAGCAGATCGCTGCTAGCTTGGTCGGATAGTACTACGCCCTTACTATCGAGTGTCTTGAATGCGGGCGGAACCGGTTGCCTGCCAATGGAGTGATCTACTACAGTTCTTAGAGCCATAAAGTAGCTTTTGTCTGCATTCCAGCAATTCACCATATTACCGATAGTGTAATGATCTGGGTTGTTGGTCATTGCGGGCCACCAACGGGAATTGACCTCGGTGGCTTGCACCACGATATTCTTGATCGCATCAAGCTTGGCTTCCTGGGCGGCGATGTCGGCTGTGCGATTAGCGACCCACTGCTGTAAAGACGCGGCCCGATTCAGCAATTCACTGCCCAGTTCGCCAGAACGTGTCAGGCCATCCTGCGCCATGGCCATGACTTCCTTGGTGCCAGCAGCGACACCTTTGGCTATGCGCTTTTCCGCATCCTGCAAGTTTGAATTTTTGATGCCATCGAGTATTGCTTTGGTCATCGACAGGGCTCTGCTCTGCATCATTCCTCCTCTGGTGCTTTACCGCTACCGCTCTAGTGATGTAATCGCATCGGTTGACGGCCAGCTGTCTTATACTCGAGCTAACTTTGAGGTAAATTTAGTATCTTCTGTTAAACTGAACGCATGACTGACTTGGCGCTCACGACTTCCAGAATCTTGGCTGCGGCGCGGCGGCAAGGTAGCGATCGCCCCCCAGTTTGGATCATGCGACAAGCTGGCCGTTATTTGCCAGAGTATCGTGCCGTTCGGGAACGCTACGATTTCATGCAACTTTGCAAAGTGCCCGAGCTGGCGGTCGAGGTCTCCCTGCAACCGGTCGAGCGCCTCAAGGTGGATGCTGCCATACTGTTCTCTGACATCTTGATCCCGCTGGAAGCCATGGGTCTGGAAGTCGTGTTCACCGAACATGGTCCGCAGCTCCCCGGTCCGGTTCGCACGCTGGCTGATATCCAGCGCCTGGGTATACCAGATCCTTTAGCTGACTTCCCCTTTCAGGCCGAGACGGTGCGCTTGCTAGCCAGAGCGTTGGCAGACAAAGTACCGGTCATCGGCTTTGCCGGCGCCCCCTTTACTCTGGCGGCCTATGCTGTTGAAGGTGGCGGAAGCAAGAACTTTCATCGTACCAAACGCCTGATGCACTGCGAACCCGCGGCCTTTGCCAGTCTGCTGGACAAGCTGGCGCAGACGGTTGCCGCGACGCTCAGCGCCCAGGTGGCGGCTGGTGCCAAGCTGGTGCAAATTTTCGATTCTTGGGGTGGGGAATTGAACAAAGCAGACTACCGGGCTTTTTCGCTGCCAGCTACGCGCCAGATAGTGCGTACTTTGCGTGCTGCCGGTGTCCCCGTCATTCTTTATTTGGGCGGTGGCCCGCACCTGGTGGATCTGCTGGTGGAGACCGAGGCCGATGTGCTGTCGCTGGATTGGCGCTCTGATCTGGGTGAGGTCCTGGACCGCTGGGGCGATCGCATCGCGGTGCAAGGCAATCTCGATCCTGCCCTGCTTTTCGCCTCGCCCGAGCGCATTCGCCGGGAAGTTATGCGGATTCGGGCCCAGGTGGGCGGTAGAGCTGGCCATATCTGGAACTTGGGGCATGGAATCTTGCCCGATACTCCGGTAGAACATGCCCAGGCCTTCGTGGAGGCGGCTCAAGGCAATGGTCAATGAGTTTCAGCTGCCGCGCGAATTGCTGGCACGCTATGATCAGGTTGGTCCGCGCTACACGAGTTATCCCACCGCTCCGGAGTGGTCGAACGAGTTCGGACACCAAGCCGCTTACCGCGCTTTAGCGGACAATGCACGGCAGCGGGCGGGGGTGCCGCTCTCTATCTATGTGCACCTCCCGTTTTGCTCCAGGCTCTGCTATTACTGTGGCTGCAACATCAAGCTAGCTCGCCCTGGCGACGCGCTGGTCGAGCGCTATCTGGAAGCTCTCGAGCGTGAAGTCGCACTGGTGGCGGCAGGTATAGATACGACCCGTCCAGTGGTGCAATTGCACTGGGGCGGCGGAACACCCACGCATTTGTCTGTTCGCCAGCTCGAACGTCTTTATAAAGTGCTGCGCCAGCATTTCAACTTTGCTCCGGGGGCGGAAATTTCCCTGGAGATCCACCCGCGGGTTACCACGGCAGAGCAAATAAATACGCTTGCCAGCTTGGGCTTCCAGCGCATCAGCATGGGAGTGCAAGACTTCGATCCCGTGGTGCAAAAGGCAGTGAATCGCCTTCAGCCTTTCGAGGCTACCCGCGATCTGATAGCGCTCTGTCAAAGGGCCGGATTCCTGAGTTGCAATCTGGATCTGATGTATGGCTTGCCCGGTCAGAGTGTAAAGGGCTTTGCCCGGACCCTCCAGCAAGTCGCAACTATTCGTCCTGACCGGATAGCGCTCTTTAATTATGCTCATCTGCCGGCAATCTTCCCGCATCAGCGGCGGTTGAAGGAATTGCCAGGTGCCGAGTTAAAACTCGAGTTGTTCGAAATGGCGATCGCCGCATGGGTGAACCAGGGTTATTGTTACCTGGGCATGGATCATTTCGCGCTGCCTGATAACGAGCTGGTCAAAGCCCGGCGGGCTCGCACCCTGCGTCGTAACTTCATGGGTTATACGACTTGCGCCGCTAGTGATCTGCTGGCATTTGGCATGTCCGCTATCAGCGATCTGGCGAGCGCCTATTATCAAAATGAGCGCAATCTGTCCGCTTACCTGGCAGCGGTATTTGCTGGTCAATTGCCCGTGCAGCGCGGCAAATTGCTAACTGCTGACGATAGACTGCGGCGTGCCGTGATCTATGCGCTCATCTGCCATGGCTATCTGGCCAAAGCCGAAATCGAGCATGAATTTCAGCTTTCCTTCGATACCACGTTTGCGCCAGAGCTAGCTGAACTGGAGCCACTGGTGGCCGATGGCTTGCTGGAATGCTGGCCTGCTTACCTGGAGGTGACTCCCCGGGGGCAGCTCTTGATCCGTAATATCTGCATGATCTTCGATGCTTACTTGCGGGGGCGATCGCCCAGCGATCGCCCTTTTTCGCGCACTATTTAACAATCATAAATGAGCAGCCATTCGGGATCTGCTACGGAATG
>JACQUT010000117.1 GCA_016267585.1 Cyanobacteria bacterium NC_groundwater_1444_Ag_S-0.65um_54_12 | reverse complement strand
CGTGGGCGGAGGTGGCGGTGGTTGCTCTTTGGGTGATGGTGAACTCATACCCAAGAGCCGTGCCATCCTGGCCAATAAGGAATCCTCGTTGCCATCTACCACTATGATTTATGCCTCAGTAGCAGGTGCTGAGAGTATAATGGCGCGGCACGACTAGTCAAGGAATCTTTGATGTCTTTCATACCGAGTAATTACGAGTGTCTGGAACTGCTAGGCAAGGGTGCCGCTAGCAGTGTTTGGCGGGTGAGCGATCGCTCGACCGGCGAGCAGCTGGCACTGAAACTGCTCGAGGAAGACGACAAGACCGCTTGTCTGCGATTCCAGCAAGAATATTGGTTCATGTTACGACTCTCGCATCCTGGATTGGTGCAAGCTAAAAACTTCGGGTGGTGGAACAATCGGCCTTATCTTACCATGCAGTTAGTTGACGGCCCGGCAGTATCTGCTGTCACTAACATGGCGATTGAGGAACTGCGCCGTATTATCCTGGGACTTTGCCCGATCCTCAGTTACCTGCATGCTCAAGGGTTGGTACATGGGGATCTCAAGCCGCAGAATCTGCACTTTGATAGCTCCGGACGTTTGTACTTGCTAGATCTTGGTTTCTTGCAGCAAGCTGGCCATTCCGGGGTGCGGCGCGGCACTCTTGGTTACATGGCACCGGAAATTTTGCGCGGGGCGCCGGCTGATCCACGTTCCGATCTCTGGGCGGTAGGTGTCATCGCTTATGAGTTGCTCACCGGAAGTTTGCCCTTTGCGGCTACCCATCCTCTTGATTTACTGGCGGCGCAGCTGGTCGGCGCACGTCCGACCCTGGCAAGTCAGCGACCGGATCTGCCTTGGCGGGTTATCCAGGCTATCGAGGCTTGCTTGGAGAGCGAACCGGAAAATCGACCGGCTTCGGTCGAACAGTTTTTGGCGCAGCTAGGCTGGGGAGAAGGTACTCCAGCCCACCTGTTCTTCGGCAGTACCATCTGTGGCCGCGGCAGCGAGTTGACTGAACTGATGACGGAGCTGGCGACGGCTTTTGCCTTGAACGGTGTCACCATCACGTTAGCGGGGTCCGCTGGCTTGGGGAAGAGCCGGTTATCGCAAGAGTTGGTAGCGTATGCTCGCGAATTGAACCATGCGGTCCTGGCAGTTAACGGGAGATCTGAACAGCCCTTTGGTCTGTTACTGGCTATCCTACATGCTGCCGAGTCTTTCCTGGCTGACGATGCCCTGGCCCTCGGTACCGCTGATCCGCGCTGGCAAGCGTTGCGCGCTCTGATGCCGCGCTGGGGTGAGCCGCCACCCCCCATTGATCCAGCGAGCCAGCAAATTCGCCTGCGGCAAGCTATTGCCCTTTTGCTGGCAGCAATCAGCCAGGCCAACGGTTTGCTGGTTGCCATAGACGATTGGGATCAAGCAGATGCCGCCAGTCGCGATTTGCTGGATCCGCTGCTCCGGCGCAATGAACAAGCCGGATTAGTTTGGCTGATAACGCAATCAGCTGCGTTATCAGCTTCTGGTAACGGTCTGCAATTGCAACCCTTGACGCTAGAAGCGACGCGTGAGCTGCTGCGTTCCACGCTTTTGCACGAACCAGCAGAACGTTTGGTAGGGCTGGCACACAAAATTACCAAGGGTAACCCGGCGCAGCTACGTCGCCTGCTGGTTAATTGGCGCAATAGTGGCTTACTGAAGCATGAAGCGGGAAATTGGCGAATTTGCGAAGAAAAAATCACGGTCTTGGCCGATACGATACTGTTACCACCGGGTGATGAACTACTGCAGTTGAGTGCTGATGCCCGCCAGGTAGCAATTATTGGCGCTATCCTGGGATCGGAATTCTCTCTGGAAGAGATAGCTTCCCTTTACGACGGCGATCTCTTTGCTGGAATAACCGAACTAGAAGCCAGCAACCTGCTAGAACGCAGCGCGGAGCGTTACAGTTTTTCTGGCCAGAGCCGTCTGGAAGTCTTGGCTGGCCTCGCAGCTGATGAGCGAAATTTTTGGCATGCGCGAGTCGCTCGCATGCTCGCGCCGCGTACTGATCTGGCGGGGCTTACTTTGGCGGCGCGCCACCATTCGCGGGCCCAGACCAAGGAGGCGGCCAGCTATTGTCTGCGTGCCGCCGCCGCGCATCTGGCGCTAGGCGGAATAGCCACTGCTCGGAGTCTGCTGCAAGAATTGACGGATCTTGCAAAGTTGCCAGAAGAGGAACAAGAATATTTGCGCTTGCTCGGTGATCTGGCGCGCGCGCGCGGCGCGGTGGAAACCGCTCTCAATTATTATGATCGAGCGATTGAATTGGCACGTCAACTGGGCGATACCCAGGCTCTCTGTCGTGAGCTGGTCAGTGCTGGTCGAGCTGCCATGGTTCTTTCGAATGCAGAGCTGGCCAGACGATTCCTGTTCGAAGCGTGTACCCTCTGTAAAGAACTGGGTAATCTGGCACAGGAGTCGAGAGCTCTCATGACGCTGGGGCGAGTCGCTTTCTTTGCCGGTGATCGAGCAGCTGCACTGGCAGACTTCAGCGCAGCGCGCGCGCTAGCCGAACTCGCAGGTGACAATGCCTTGCTGGCGGATGCGCTCGGGTTCCTAGGTGCCATGTCAGATCCTGCCGACCCGCAGGGACAGGCTTTTTTGGTAGAGGCAGTGGAATATCAACGCCAAATTTTGAACCCGCTGGGATTGCTCGAGGCGCTCATCAATCTGGGCGATCGCCGTCTTGCTGCCGGTGAT